>DAIPJR010000279.1:0-2508 GCA_036770165.1 Actinomycetes bacterium
ATCAGCAGCGCCGGGATCGTCTTGTCGCAGCCGCCGAGCAGCACGACGCCGTCGATCGGGTTGGCGCGCAGCATCTCCTCGATGGCCATGGCGGCGAGGTTGCGCCAGAGCATCGCGGTCGGCCGCACCTGCGTCTCGCCGAGCGACATGACCGGCAGGTCGAGCGGCACCCCGCCGGCCGCCCAGACGCCCTGCGCGACGCTCGCCGAGACCTCGTCCAGGTGCGCGTTGCACGGCGTCAGGTCGGACGCGGTGTTGGCGATGGCGATGTGCGGGCGGCCGTCGAACGCGTCCGCAGGCAGGCCGCGCCTCATCCAGGCCCGGTGGATGTAGGCGTTGCGGTCGGTTCCCGCATACCACTGCCCGCTGCGCTGCATCGAAGCCCTCTCCAGGACGGACCGTTGACGTACGAGTATGAGGGGGCACGCGCTCACGAGAGGTGTCTCCGGCACGCGCGCGGGACGGCTCGGCTGCCGACGTTTCCGCCGTGTTACCGTACGCGGAGACAGCAGGGCCATCGTCGTCCCTCCCTCACGCACGATCCGAGAGACGACGGGGAGTTCAGGTGCCCGCTGGATTCAGCAGCTTTCCCGCCCCTCAGGGGCTCTACGACGCGCGCCACGAGCACGACTCGTGCGGCGTCGCGTTCGTCGCGACGCTGACCGGCCAGGCGAGCCACGACATCATCGACCAGGCGCTGACCGCGCTGCGCAACCTCGAGCACCGCGGCGCCTCCGGCTCCGACCCAGACTCCGGCGACGGTGCCGGGATCTTGATCCAGGTGCCGGACCAGTTCTTCCGCGAGGTCGTCGACTTCGCGCTCCCGGCCCCCGGCGAGTACGCGGTGGGGCTCGCGTTCCTCCCGCTCGACGACGAGGGCCAGGTCGAGGCGCGCGTCGCCGGCATCGCCACCGAGGAGGGCCTGCACGTCCTCGGGTGGCGCGAGCTCCCGGTGCTCGCCGCCCTGGTGGGGGAGACGGCCCGTGCGGTCCAGCCGCGGTTCCGGCAGCTGTTCGTCGCCGCCGACCGTCCTGGTATCGCGGGGCTGGAGCTCGAGCGGCTGGTGTTCTGCCTGCGCAAGCGGGCGGAGCACGAGACGGCCGTCTACTTCCCGTCGCTGTCCGCCCGGACGATCGTCTACAAGGGCATGCTGACGACCGGGCAGCTGGAGCCGTTCTTCCCTGACCTGTCGGACCGCCGGGTCGTCAGCACCCTGGCCCTCGTCCACTCCCGCTTCTCCACCAACACGTTCCCGTCGTGGCCGCTGGCCCACCCCTACCGGTACATCGCGCACAACGGCGAGATCAACACCGTCAAGGGCAACCGGAACTGGATGCGGGCGCGCGAGTCGCAGCTGGCGAGCGGGCTGATCCCCGGCGACCTCGAGCGGCTGTACCCGATCTGCTCCGACGGCGCCAGCGACTCGGCGTCGTTCGACGAGGTGCTCGAGCTGCTGCACCTCGGCGGCCGGTCGCTCCCGCACGCGGTGCTGATGATGATCCCGGAGGCGTGGGAGAACCACAGCGGGATGGACCCCGCGCGGCGAGCGTTCTACCAGTACCACGCGACCTTGATGGAGCCGTGGGACGGGCCGGCGTGCGTGACGTTCACCGACGGGTCGGTCATCGGGGCGGTGCTCGACCGCAACGGCCTCCGGCCCGGCCGGTTCTGGGTGACCGACGCGGGGCTCGTCGTCCTCGCGAGCGAGGTCGGCGTGCTCGAGATCGACCCGGCGACGGTGGTGCGCAAGGGTCGCCTGCAGCCTGGCCGGATGTTCCTGGTCGACACCGCGCTCGGGCGCATCGTCGAGGACGCGGAGGTCAAGGCCGCGCTCGCGGCCGACCAGCCCTACGACGACTGGCTGCACGCCGGTGTCCTGCACCTGGAGGACCTGCCGGAGCGCGAGCACATCACGCACACCCACGAGTCGGTCGTACGGCGGCAGCAGACGTTCGGCTACACCGAGGAGGAGCTGCGCGTCCTGATCGCGCCGATGGCCCGCAGCGGCGCGGAGGCGATCGGTTCCATGGGCACCGACAGCCCGATCGCGGCGCTCTCGGACCGGCCGCGGCTGCTGTTCGACTACTTCGCGCAGCTCTTCGCGCAAGTGACGAACCCGCCGCTTGACGCGATCCGCGAGGAGCTGGTCACCTCGCTCGGCACCTTCATCGGGCCGGAGCAGAACCTCCTGGACAGCTCGCCCGCGTCCTGCCGGCAGGTCCTGCTGCCGTTCCCGGTGATCGACAACGACGAGCTGGCCAAGATCTTGCACGTCAACGCCGACGGGGACCTGCCGGGGTTCGCCGCGACCCGCGTCAGCGGCCTCTACCAGGTACGCGGCGGCGGCGTCGCGATGGCTGCGCGGCTGCAGCAGATCCGCGCCGAGGTGTCGACGGCGATCGCGCTGGGCTCGACCTTCGTCGTCCTCTCCGACCGTGACTCGGACTCCGAGCACGCGCCTATCCCGTCGCTGCTGCTGACCGCTGCCGTGCACCAGCACCTCGTACG
>DAIPJR010000280.1:0-2497 GCA_036770165.1 Actinomycetes bacterium
GTCGACGGCGTCGCCCTGGCCCGCCTGGCCGAGGAGCTGGCCGCCGCTCCCGAGCAGATCGAGGAACGTGCGGTGGTCGCCCACTCGGTGCGCAACCGCTTCACCGGCCTCGTCACCCGCGTCGTGCGCGACACCGTGATGGCCCAGGTCGAGATCCAGTCCGGACCGCACCGGTTCGTGTCCCTGCTCAGCCGAGAGGCGGCCGACGAGCTCGGTCTCGAGCCCGGCGTCCTCGCAGTGGCCGCGGTGAAGTCCACCAACGTCGCGGTCGAGATCCCCGAGCCCCGCTGAACCCGTGGAGAACCCTGTGCGCCGCACCGTGTCTGCTGTCGCCGTCCTCTGCGTCGCCGTCCCGGTGCTCGCTGCCTGCGGGTCGAGCTCGACACCCGCCGCGTCGACGAGCGCCGGGGCGACCACCTCCGCGAGCCCGGCGATCACCGGGACGATCAACGTCTTCGCGGCGTCGTCGCTGCAGGAGGCGTTCACGACGCTCGGCCAGCAGTTCGAGGCCGCCCATCCGGGGGTCAAGGTCGTGTTCAACTTCGCCGCGAGCTCCGAGCTGGCCACGCAGATCACCCAAGGGGCGCCGGCCGACGTCTTCGCGTCCGCGAGCGCCAAGAACATGACGCAGGTGACGGCGGCCGGCTACGCCGGGGCGCCGACGATGTTCGCCAAGAACGTCATGGAGATCGCCATCCCGCCGGCCAACCCGGGCAAGGTGTCCGTGCTCGCCGATCTCGCCAAGGCCGGCGTCAAGCTCGCGGTGTGCCAGAGCCAGGTCCCCTGCGGCAGCACGGCCGCCACGGTGTTCAAGAACGCCGGCCTCACGGTCAAGCCGGTCACCCTCGAGCCTGACGTGAAGTCGGTGCTGGGCAAGGTCGAGCTCGGCGAGGTCGACGCCGGGGTGGTCTACGTGACCGACGTCCGTGCCGCTGGCAGCAAGGTGACCGGGATCATGATCCCGGCCGCCGTCAACGCCTCGACGTCGTACCCGATCGCGGCACTGACCAAGAGCGGCAACGCGGCGACCGCCCAGGCGTTCGTCGGGTACGTCCTCTCCGCGGCCGGGTCGACCGTCCTCACCGCCGACGGGTTCGCCAAGCCATAAGGCCGGAAGGCATCCTTGCGCGCGTGACCACTCAGGTGTCGACCGGGCGCCGCCGGCCCACACGGCTGACCCCGCAGCAGCGGTTGCAGCGGGCCGAAGGCGACCCGACCGGCACCCGGGGCGTCCCCGCCCCGATGTTCGTACCGGCCGTCATCGCGGTGCTCTTCCTGGTGCTCCCGCTCGTGGGGCTCCTCGTCAAGGCGCCGTGGCGGCACCTCTTCCAGGTCCTCGCGAGCCAGGACGTCACGGACGCGCTCCGCCTCTCGCTGTGGACCGCTTCGCTGGCCACCGTCGTGTCCGTCGTCCTCGGCGTGCCGCTCGCGTGGCTGCTCGCCCGTACCCGGTTCCCAGGGCTCGCCCTGGTCCGCGCCCTGGTCACCCTGCCGCTGGTGCTGCCGCCCGTGGTGGGCGGCGTGGCGCTGCTGCTCGCGTTCGGGCGCGAGGGCTTCGTCGGGCGCTACCTCGACCAGTGGTTCGGGATCACGCTGCCGTTCAGCACGGCCGCGGTCGTGCTGGCCGAGGCGTTCGTCGCGATGCCCTTCCTGGTCGTCACCGTCGAGGGCGCGCTGCGGTCGGCCGACCAGGGGTACGACGAGGCGGCCGCCACCCTCGGCGCCTCCCGGATGACCGTCTTCCGGCGGGTGACGCTGCCCATGATCGCGCCGTCGCTCGCCGCCGGTGCCGTGCTGTGCTGGGCCCGAGCGCTGGGCGAGTTCGGCGCGACCATCGTGTTCGCCGGCAACCTGCCCGGCGTCACGCAGACCATGCCGCTCGACGTCTACCTCCTCCTGCAGAACGACCTAGCTGCGGCGATCGCCGTCAGCCTCGTGCTGCTCCTGGTCTCCGTCGTCGTGCTCGTCGCCCTCCGCGACCGGTGGCTGCGCAGCGGACCGTTCCGGTGAGCGGCGCCGCTGCCGGGCGCAGCGGGCTTGCCGTCGAGGCGACCGTGCGGCGCGGTGACTTCGTCCTCGATGTCGCCTTCGCCGCCGCACCCGGCGCCGTGCTGGCCGTCCTCGGCCCGAACGGCGCGGGCAAGTCCACCCTGCTGCGCGCGCTCGCCGGGCTCACGCCGGTCACCGCAGGGCACGTGGTCCTCGACGACGAGGTGCTCGACGACGCGGCCAGCGGCCTGTTCGTGGAGCCCGCCGACCGCCCGGTGGGCCTGGTGTTCCAGAGCTACCGGCTGTTCCCGCACCTGTCCGTGCTCGACAACGTCGCCTTCGCCCCGCGTTCCCGAGGGCTCCGCCGCGCACAGTCCAGGGCCGTCGCCGGCCGGTGGGTGGACGCGCTCGGGCTCGGGGAGCTCGCCGACCGGCGGCCCGCTGCCCTCTCCGGCGGCCAGGCCCAGCGCGTCGCACTGGCCCGGGCACTGGCCGGCGACCCGGGGCT
>DAIPJR010000082.1:0-6683 GCA_036770165.1 Actinomycetes bacterium
CATGCCCCGATGTCTAGGGAGCCAACCTGTCAGTTTCCTGAAGGATCCCTACCAACCCGATACATACCCGACCACCGCCGTCGAGGTGCTCTCAGCGGGTTCTCAGGAAATGTCAAGGCGGTCCTCAGCCGCCGTCCCTAAGGTCAGCGCATGGCAGAGCCCGGGGCGGCACGACTGCTGGTCGTCGACGACGAACCCGACATCGTGGAGCTGCTGTCCGCGAGCCTGCGGTTCGCCGGCTTCCAGGTGAGCACCGCCGCCAGCGGCCAGGAGGCCCTCACCCTCGCCGCGACCTTCCGTCCCGACCTCGTGATCCTCGACGTGATGATGCCGGGCCTCGACGGGTTCTCCGTGCTGTCGCGGCTGCGCGGAGAGGGTCACCAGGTACCCGTCCTGTTCCTCACCGCGCGCGACGCGACCGAGGACAAGGTACGAGGGCTGACCACGGGCGCCGACGACTACGTCACGAAGCCGTTCAGCCTGTCCGAGGTCATCGCGCGGATCGGCGCCGTCCTGCGTCGCGCGCGGGCCGGGGTCGAGGCCCCGGACGGGCGGCTGGTCTTCGCCGACCTCCAGCTCGACGACGACACGCACGAGGTGTGGAAGGCCGGCCACCTCGTGTCGCTGTCGCCCACCGAGTTCAAGCTGCTGCGCTACTTCATGACCAACCCGAAACGGGTGCTGTCCAAGGCGCAGATCCTCGACCACGTCTGGAACTACGACTTCAACGGCGAGGCCAACGTCGTCGAGGCGTACGTCTCGTACCTCCGCCGCAAGATCGACACGACCGAGCCGCGCCTGCTGCACACGCTGCGCGGCGTGGGCTACGTCCTGCGGGTGCCCGGGTGAGGATGTCGCGCGCGCTTCGTCGGATCGGGACGCGCACGCCCCTGCGGATCAAGCTGGTGGCCGCGCTGATGGTGCTCCTTGCGGTCGGGCTCGCGGCGGCCGGGCTGGCCACGCGGGCCGCGCTGCAGCGCTACCTGGTCGACCGGGTGGACTCCCAGCTGTCCCGGTCCGCTGCGATCGCCGTGGCCCAGCTCGCGCGCGGCGGCGCCTTCCCGTGCAACCGAGCCGGCGGCTTCGACCTCCCGAGCCCGGTCTACTACCGGCTGACGAACACCGCGGGTACGACGCTGGGCAGCTGCGAGGTCAGCGGCGAGGCCGACCCTCAGCTGCCGGCGCTCACCCTCGCCGCCGCGACCGCCAAGGGTGACAGCCCCTTCACCGTGCCCTCGAACGGCGACGGCCACGCGTGGCGGGTGCACATCGTCGTGATCCCGGGAGCGGGCACCCTCTACGCGGCCACGAGCCTGTCCGAGGTCGACCACACGGTCGGCCAGCTGCTGCTCGTCGAGGTCGTCGGCGGGCTGGCGGCCCTCGTCCTGCTCGGCGGGCTCGGCTATGTCGTCGTACGCCGGAGCCTGCGACCGCTCGTCCAGGTCGAGACGACCGCCGAGCAGATCGCGGCGGGCGACCTCTCGCTGCGGGTACCCACCGAGCCGGACCCGCGCACCGAGGTGGGCCGGCTGTCCGCAGCGCTCAACACGATGCTCGGCCAGATCGAGAGCGCGTTCCGGGCGCGGGAGGAGTCGGAGACCGCGGCCCGCGCGTCGGAGGAGCGGATGCGCCGGTTCGTCGCCGACGCCAGCCACGAGCTGCGCACGCCGCTGACGTCGATCCGCGGGTTCGCCGAGCTGTATCGGCAGGGGGCCGCACCGGACGCGTCCGACATCGACCGTGTGATGCGACGCATCGAGGACCAGGCCAAGCGGATGGGCATCCTCGTCGAGGACCTGCTGCTGCTCGCCCGCCTGGACCAGCAACGACCGCTGGAACGGGTACCCGTCGACCTCGTGACCCTCGCCACCGAGGCTGTGCAGGACGCGGAGGCCATCGACCCGGCGCGGCCGATCTCCCTCGAGGTGCAGCCCGGCAGCGAGGCGCCCATCGTCCTCGGCGACGACGCGCGGTTGCGGCAGGTGGTGGGCAACCTGATGAGCAACGCGCTCGTGCACACGCCGCCGGGTACGGCCGTCGCGGTCAGGGTGGGGACGACCGACGACGGCATGGGCGCCCTCGATGTCACCGACCAAGGGCCGGGCCTCTCCGCCGACGACGCCGCCCACGTCTTCGAGCGGTTCTACCGCGCGGACCCGTCGCGGACGAGGGCGGCGGGCGGCAGCGGGCTCGGCCTGTCCATCGCGGCCGCCCTGATGTCCGCGCAGATGGGCACGCTCAGCGTCGACTCGGCGCCGGGCGAGGGCGCCACGTTCCGTGTACGCATCCCCCTCGCCCCGGTGCCGTAGCGGCCATACGCTCGCAAGCGTGTCCGTCGAGCACGGCGTCGTGTACGGCAACGACCGCACCGTGGAGGTCATCGCGCAGGGACGCGAGCGGAAGGCGTGGTCCCCGCGCCGGCCCTCGCTGCGGCGCCGTCCCCGGACGGTCGCGGCGAGCGTGGCCGTGGCAGCGCTCGTCGCCAGCGGCTTCGGCGCCTACGTGCTGACTGGACCGCGCGTCCCGCGGCTGTCGGTCGTCTCCGGCCCGGCGGCCCACGGAAGCCCGGCGGTCGTGGCCTGGCAGCCGGGGGTCGACGAGCGGCCGACCGGCGGGGTGTTCCTCTCGATGACCGCGCTGCTCGCGCTCGACGGCACCGCATCGGGCGGCAGCCAGGTCGAGGTCCTCGGCATCGCCGGGCCCGGCATCGTCGGCGACGCGTCGTCGCCCGTCCGGCTGCACGACGACGGGACGCCCACCACCGCGGTGCTCGCCGCCGACGTCGACTGCACCAAGGTCCGTCTGCCGATGAGCGCGGACGGGTACGGGCTGCGGGTCCGCGTGGTCGACGGCTCCCGCCAGGTGGTCGGCCTGGCGGCGGCCGGCGCCGTCGGCCGGCGGTGGGCCGGCTCGATCACGGCAGCTTGCGGCTCCTGGCTGGCCCGGCAGGACCTCACCGTGACCGAGGTCTCCGCCACCGTCGACGCGCTCGAGGCCCGAGTACAGCTCAGCTTCACCATCGCGAACTCGGGCCGCAGCACCGGGTACGTCACGACGGCGGCGGCCAGCACGGCTCTCGCGGTGTCGGCCAGCCCGCCGGGCATCATCGCCGTCCCACCGGCCACCGGCGCCCACGTGACGCTCCGCCTCGACGTGCAGGAGTGCGACGCGATCCCACCGCTCCCGCCGAGCGACTCCGGCGGCGTGTACGGCACCACGGGCGACGTGCTCGGCCTGTACGCCCTGGTCGGGGCGCCGCCCGTCGAGCCCACCGGCCAGCCGGCCAGCGACGGTCTCGGCCCGACCGGGGTGGTCTTCGGACGTGGAGCTGCGAGCGCGGTCGCCATGGCCCTGCGGTCGGCGTGCGGCGGCCTCGGCCCGTACGTCACGCGGCTCGCACCAGGCGGCGTCGCGTTCGACCGGCGCACCGGCGTCCTGACCGTCCGTGTCGTGCTCGACGGCACGCCGGGGCGGGTCGCCGACCTCCGGCTGGTGACCGATCCCGCGCCGGCCGACGACACCGGCGTGTTCGGCCCGCTGTGGGGGACCAGCGCCACCCTCCGACCCGACCCGGCCGGCCAGGTCACCGCGACGTTGCGCTACCAGGCACCGGTGCGCGGGCCCACCTGCCCGACCCTCGGGTCGTGGCTCCCCGCTTTCACGGTCGTCGCGCACGTACCCGTACCTGGCGGGGTCAAGACGTTGCGGTACTCGCAGTTCATCAACCCGCTCGAGTGGCCCGAGGCCGTACGCGAGCTCTGCCGCCCGGCGGCCTGAGGGGACATACGCTCGGAGGATGGCCGGCGACCACGGGGAGCTGGGCGGCGCCGAGGTCCTGTCCCAGGGCCCCGAGCGGGCCCGACGCCCACGTCCGCCCCGGACCGGCTGGAGCGGTCCTGGTCGTCGCGGGCGTCAGCTGGTGCTTGCCACCGTCTTCGTGCTCCTGGCAGCCGGCGTGTACGTCCGGTACGCGGTCACGGGTCCGCGGCTGCCGTCGGTGGCGGTGCAGATCTCCGCAGGTCCCAAGACCGCGTGGCAGCCAGGAGTCTCAGGTCGCCCGAACGGACCCGTCCAGCTCGAGTTCGACGTCCGCTTCCTCCCGGTCCGTACCAAGGGGGTCGTCACGCTCCTCGGCATGAGCGGCCCGGGCATCACCGAGGGCCGCGCGGCGCCGCTGCACCTGTCGGCCACCGCTCCCACTGTCGGCACGATGAGCACCGCGATCGACTGCCCGAAGGTGCACCTGCCCGTCCAGAGCCACGACTACGGCCTCCGGCTCCGCGTCGTTGACGGCTCGCGGCGCGTGGAGGGGACCGTTCCTCCCGGCGCCCTCTCCGCGACCTGGGCCAGCACCATAGACATGGCCTGCGGGTCGTGGCTGGCCCGCCAGTCGCTCACCGTGCTCGGGGCCACCGCGACTGTCGACCCCCTCAAGCCGAGCGCCGACCTCAAGCTCTTGGTCGTCAACGGCGGCGACCGCATGGTCGACCTTGGCCTGACCACGGGATACAGCGCCCTGGACGTGTCGGCGTCGGCGACCGGTCAGCTCGTCGTCCCCGCGAGGGGACGGGCCGAGGTCCCGCTGCACGTCGACGTGAGCGCGTGCGACCAGATCCCCACGTCTCCCGCGGTGAGCGGATCGGGCACGGTCCCGGACAGCGCCGACTACCTCGGGCTCGTCGCCCTCGCCGGGAGCCGGCCGACAGGAGCGGCCACCCTGAACCCGCAACCCCTGCCGGACGGCCTCGCGCCCACGGGCATCGTGATGACCGATACCGCAGCGACCGCGGTCGCGGGCGCGCTCCACGAGGTGTGCGGCAACCTCAACGAGTTCGTCACGCTGATCGATCCGTCGGGCTTCGCCTTCGATCGCAAGCACGGGCTGCTGACCGTACGGATCCAGATCGACGGCACTCCCGGGAAGGTCTCGGACCTTCGGCTGGTCAGCGACGGTGCGCCCGCCGGGGACCCCATGGCGTTCACACCCCTGTGGACGTCCGTCGCTCACCTGGTCCCTGACAAGAACGGCGAGGTCACGACGACGTTGACGTACGCAGCGCCGGCCCATCAGTCTCCGTGCCCGTCGAACGGCGCCTACCTGCCCGGCTTCGAGGTCGTGGCAAGCGTCCCCGTCCCGGGCGGCGTCAGGACGGTCGTCTATGGCCAGTTCATCGACCTGTCGACGGTGCCGGAGGTGATGGCTCAGCTCTGCCCGGGCTGACCCCGGGGCCGGCACTCAGCCAGCTGTGAGCCGACGCACATGGGCGGCTCAGGCTGGGCTGCGACAACTGACCCATGAGACTCCTCGAACGCACGGGCACCCGCACCGCTCCCGACCTCCCGGACGCGCCGGAGATCGCCATGGCCACCGGGCTCGCGTCCTGGCGCCGGCCGGTCCTCGTCGTGGCGTACGGACCGATCGGGGGTGACGAACCGCTGATCGCGGCCCTCCCGTTCGGCTGGCGGCTGACGAGGCACGACGCGCTCGGACATCAACCCAGCGAGGTGTTGGTCGTCGTGGCGGCGGCGAGCGGCGCCGACGTGGCCCGGGTGCGACACAGCCACCCCGGCGACCCGTTGCTGGCGATAGTCCCATTGATGGCCGACTCCTCCGTGGTCGTCGACGCCCTCGAGGCCGGCGCCGACGCGTGCATCCGTACGTCCGCCGCCACGGTCGTCGCCTCCTACCTGGTCGCGATGCAGCGCCGCCGCGAGCTCGAGCGAGTCACAGACTTAACGAGGGTGTAACGCAGACCGGCGACCATCAGGTATGGCCACCAACGGGTCCACGCCCTACCTGCTGCGCGCACTGCTCCCGGACCGGCCGGGCGCGCTCGGTGCCTTCGCCACGGCCATCGGTGCCGCTGGCGGGGACATCGCGAGCGTCGAGGTCGTCGACCGCGAGCCGGCTGGAGCGCTGGACGACTTCGTCATCCGCATCGACCCCGCCCAGCTGCCCGAGCTCCTCGCCGTCGCGGCTGAGGTCCCAGGCGTGCGCGTCGAGACCGTCCGCACGTACGAGGGCCCGATCGACATCGGCCACGAGCTGGACCTCGTCGACTCCCTCACCGAGGCACCGGCGCTGGCACTGGCGCTGGTAGCGCGCGTGGGCGCGCAGGCGTTCAAGGCGTCGTGGGCGGTCGTCCTCGAAGCCACGCGATCGGGCGTCACGAGCATGCACGGCACCCCGGGTGCCCCCCGGTTGCTCTGGTCGTCCCTGCCCTGGCTGCCGCTGATCGGAGCGGTCGTGCTCGGGTCCGACGACGACTGGGTGCCGTCGTCCTGGATCGGCGCGGACACCGCGCTGGCGGCGGCGCCGATCGGTTCCCCCAACGTCGCGCTGCTGCTCGGTCGCTCGGGTGGCCCGTCGTTCCGCCCGGCCGAGGTCCAGCGGCTGGGCCACCTCGCCCGCATGGCGGCGACGGTGTCCCGGGCGGCCAACGGCGCCCTCCCCGCCTCCACCGCCCTCGTCGATCTTGAGAGATGAGTGTGCGACACGTCGGTGTGCTCAGTCATCTCTCACGTTCGTCGGGGGCGGGGGCGGCGGCGGCGTGGCGGGCGGGGGCAGCGGGGCGACGGGCAGCGCGACGACCATGGTGAGGCCGCCGCCGGGGGTGTCCTCGAGCGTCAGCGTCCCGCCCATCGCCTCGGTGAGCCCGCGCGACAGGCTCAGCCCGAGGCCC
>DAIPJR010000082.1:6693-7747 GCA_036770165.1 Actinomycetes bacterium
GTGGTCGCCGAGCCGCTGGAAAGGGGCGAACACCCGCTCGCGGTGCTGCGCCGGGATGCCGGGACCACGGTCGACGACGCGGATCTCGACCCGGTCCCCCAGCGCGCTCGCCGTCACGAACGGCGGCTGCCCCGGGGGCGCGTAGCGCACCGCGTTGGCCAGCAGGTTGGCCACGACCCGCTCGACGAGCACCGGGTCGGCGTGCACCTCGGGCAACGACGGTGGCACGTCCATCACGACCTGCGCGCCGTCTGGGCCGAGCTCGTCGATCGCCAGCGGGAGGACCTCCTCCAGCCCGAACGCGCGGGGCGCCACCGGCAGCACGCCCGCCTGCAGCCGGCTCACGTCGAGGATGTTGTCGACCAGCCGCGCCAGCCGGTCCAGCGACTCGTCGGCCGTGGCGAGCAGCTCGGTCCGCTCGTCCGGCGTCCACTCCACGTCGGTACCTCGCAGGCTCGTCACGGCGGCCTTCGCGGATGCGAGCGGCGTACGCAGGTCGTGCCCGACCGCAGCCAGGAGGGACGTACGCAGCCGGTCGGCGTCCGCGAGCGGCTTCATCGCGGCCGCCGCGTCGGACAGCCGCTGCTGCTCGAGGGCGACGGCGGCCTGGATGGCGAAGGCGGTCAGGACCCGCCGGTCCGAGGCGGGCAGGGCCGGTCCGCGCAGGACGAGCACGAGCCGCTCGCCGACGGGCACCTCCGTGTCACCGTCCTCCGGTCGTAGGCAGGGCTCGGGGCCGGCCGTCGCGGCGGCCTTCCAACCCGTACCGCCCGCAGCGTCGGACCGTTCGAGCAAGGTCACCGACGTCATCGAGAACGCCTCGCGGATCCGTTCGAGGAGGGCGGGCAGCGCAGACTCGCCGCGCAGGACGCTGCCGGCCATCGTCGCGAGCGTCTCGGACTCGGCCGCCGAGCGCGCCGCCTGCCGCGTGCGTCGGGCGGCCGTGTCGACGACCGTGCTCACCATGGCAGCGACGGCCACGAAGACCAGCAGCGCCAGCGCGTTGTTGCGCTCGTTGATGGTGAACGCGTGCAACGGCGGTACGAAGTAGTAG
>DAIPJR010000083.1:0-3620 GCA_036770165.1 Actinomycetes bacterium
AGGCCAGCAGGTACGAGTCGCGGGGGAGGACCGCCAGGACCACGTTCGCGCCCCAGCTCCACCGCTTGGGGACGACGATGAGGGTGCCGTAGACGAGGAGCGACCCGAGCAGCTCGTTCCACATCGTCCACAGGGCCGAGTTGTACGCGACCGGCCCGTTCGTGAATGCGCCGATCGCACCCTCGTGGACGGCGTCCAGCAGGTTGGCCGGGTAGTTCCACCATGTCGCGAGCCACATGCTGGACCCGCTGATCCGGGCTGCCGGGACGTTCCGGAACAGCCCGAGGGTGAGGACGGCCCAGGCGAGCACGCAGGACGCCACGGCGGGGACCATCAGCCGCGGGTACCGGCGGACGAGCCCGGACCGCAGGTGCGACCGGTCGCCGGTCTGGACGAACCGGTAGCCGAGGACGTAGCCGCTGAGCACGAAGAAGATGCAGACCATGAAGTTGCCTTGGACCGGTACCGACAGCAGCACCTGGTCGTGCAGCCACTGGTCCCAGTGGTGGTGCGACGCCGCGGCGGCACCGAAGATCAGCGCCGGGTAGAACGCACAGGACAGGTGATGCAGCACCACGCAGAACGAAGCGAGGCCACGGAGCCCCTCGAGAGCGCCGTCCTTGCCGCGTGCGGGATCCGCGTCGGACGCACGCGTCAGTGACGCGCGCGGGTGGCTGGCCATTGGTCCAGCATCGGCCACGTGCCGGGGTCGACCGAACAGGGTGGGGTCCGCGACGGCGCGTCGTGCCAGAGATGACCAGCAGCCGGCGGATAGCATCCGAACACCTGTTCGGATCGGACGACTGCCCCGGAGGTGCCCGTGCGCGTGCTCGGTGTCGATCCGGGCCTGACCAGGTGCGGGCTCGGTGTGGTGGACGGCGTACCTGGCCGCACCTTGGTGCTGGTGGCCTTCGGAGTCGTGCGCACGCCCGCGCAGGCCGATCTGGGCGACCGGTTGGTGGCGATCGAGGCCGAGGTCGAGGACTGGCTGGACCGGTACGTGCCCGACGCGGTCGCGGTCGAGCGGGTGTTCAGCCAGCACAACGTACGTACGGTCATGGGCACCGCTCAGGCGAGTGCGGTCGCTGTCGTCGCCGCGGCCAGGCGGGGGATCCCGGTCGCGCTGCATACGCCGAGCGAGGTCAAGGCCGCGGTGACCGGTAGCGGGCGCGCCGACAAGAACCAGGTGGCAGCGATGGTGACCCGGCTGCTGGGCATGACCGAGGCCCCGACGCCGGCCGACGCTGCGGACGCGCTGGCTCTGGCCATCTGCCACGTCTGGCGCGGCGGTTCGCAGGCCCGCCTGGCCGCAGCGGTCGCGTCGGCCGCTGAAGCCCGTGCCGCCGGAGCCCGTGCCGCGACACCGGCTGGGGCACTGCCGTGATCGCGTCGGTGAGCGGGCGGGTGGCTGCGATCGGTCCGGACAGCGCCGTCGTCGAGGTGGGCGGTGTGGGGCTCCAGGTGAGCTGCGCGCCGGGCACGCTCGCCAGCCTGCGTCCGGGCGAGCTCGTCACGCTGGCCACCAGCCTGGTGGTGCGCGAGGACTCGCTGACGCTGTACGGGTTCGTCGATGACGACGAGCGGCAGGTCTTCGAGCTCGTGCAGACGGTGACCGGGATCGGCCCGCGGCTGGCTCAGGCGATGCTGGCCGTGCACAGCCCGGACGCCCTGCGCCGAGCAGTGATGACCGAGGACCTCGTCGCGCTCACCAAGGTGCCGGGGGTCGGCCGCAAGGGGGCCCAGCGCATCGTGCTCGAGCTCAAGGACCGGATCGGCTCCCCGCGAGGTGGCACCAGCACGGGATCGCCCGGCGTGCGCACGAGAGTCCCGGAGGCGAGCGACTGGCAGAGCCAGGTGCATGCCGCGCTGATCGGGCTCGGCTGGACGGGGCGCGACGCGGACGAGGCGGTCTCGGTCGTGGCTACCCAGATCCTCGATGGGCAGATCGTGGACGCGCAGACCATCGACATCACGGACGTACCGGACATCTCCGTCCTGCTCAAGGCGGCGCTGCGCAGCCTGAGTCGCGCATGATGGGCAGCATGGCCGAGGTCGAGCTGGTGTCCGCCGAGGCGACCGCGCTCGAGCGCGCCGCCGAGGTGGCGCTCCGGCCCAAGAACCTGGACGAGTTCGTTGGTCAGGAACGCGTGCGCGAGCAGCTCGGGCTGGTGCTCTCGGCCGCCAAGGGGCGGGGCTCGGCGCCTGACCACGTGCTGCTCTCCGGGCCGCCCGGGCTCGGAAAGACCACCCTGTCCATGATCATCGCGTCCGAGCTGGGCATGCCGCTGCGCATCACGAGCGGCCCCGCGATCCAGCACGCCGGTGACCTCGCTGCCGTGCTCTCCTCGCTGACCGAGGGCGAGGTGCTGTTCCTGGACGAGATCCACCGGATGGCCCGCCCGGCCGAGGAGATGCTCTACATGGCGATGGAGGACTTCCGCGTCGACGTCGTCGTCGGCAAGGGCCCCGGCGCCACCGCGATCCCGCTGGAGATCCCTGCCTTCACCCTGGTCGGCGCCACGACCCGTGCCGGCCTCCTGCCCGGACCGCTCCGGGACCGGTTCGGGTTCACCGGGCACATGGACTTCTACTCGGCGAGCGAGCTCAAGCAGGTGCTGGAACGCTCGTCCCGGCTGCTGGACGTACCGCTGACCGACGAGGGCGCCACCGAGATCGCCCGACGCTCCCGGGGGACCCCCCGGATCGCCAACCGGCTGCTGAGGCGCGTCCGCGACTACTCGCAGGTCAAGGCCGACGGCGTCGTGTCGCTGGAGGTCGCCCGCGCGGCGCTCGCGGTCTACGAGGTGGACGAGCTCGGGCTGGACCGGCTCGACCGGGGCGTTCTCGACGCGCTCTGCCGTCGCTTCGGCGGGGGACCGGTGGGCGTGTCGACGCTCGCGGTGGCCGTCGGTGAGGAGCGCGAGACGGTCGAAGAGGTCGCCGAGCCGTTCCTCGTACGCGCCGGGCTGCTCGCGCGCACCCCGCGCGGGCGCGTGGCCACGCACGCCGGCTGGACGCACGTGGGCCTCAAGGCGCCGGCCGGGACGTTCCCGGCGGCCGCCCTCGAGCTGTTCGCTGACGACGACTTCGAACCGTCCCGGCTCGGCGGGTCGCCGGACTGACCCTGGGTCTGCTGGCTCTGCTGCTCGTCGCGCTGACCTACACTCCTACGGTCTGTGCTGTCCAGTCTCTGCTGGCCAAGCTGGCCAATCTGTGAGGAAACGTGAAGAACTTCGGAAGCGTGCTGCCGCTGGTGGTGCTTGCGCTGCTCTTCTACGCCCTCGTGCTGCGCCCTTCGCAGAAGCGGCAGCGGCAGGCGGCCATGACCGCAAACCAGCTCGAGCCGGGCGTCGAGGTGATGACCACCGCCGGGATGCTGGCCACGGTCCACGCTGTGACCGACACGCACGTCGACCTGGAGATCGCCCCGGGCGTGGTCGTCCGCTACGTCAAGGCGGCGATCGCGAAGGTCGTCCCGCCCGAGGCCGATCCCGACCCGGATGCGTCCAGCGCTGGTCTCTCCACTGGAGGCACCTCCAGTGCAGAGGACCAGACGCCGACGAACACCAGCGAGGCCTGACCGGGATCCCACGGCTGCCGCCGATCGTCAGGGATACTGA
>DAIPJR010000083.1:3720-7731 GCA_036770165.1 Actinomycetes bacterium
GCCCGGTACGACAGACGAGGGGCACGCAACGTGGCAGCGCCCGCAGCGCCGCGTCCGGGACGCTTGATGGCACTGATCGCCCTCGTGGTGATCGGGCTGTACTCCTGGATGTTCATCAGCGGCAACACGACGCCCAAGCTAGGGCTGGACCTCCGCGGGGGTACCAGCCTGACCCTGCAGCCGGTCGTACCGCCGGGCAGCCAGACGGTGGTGACCGACGACGCCGTCAACCAGGCCGTCAACATCATCCGTGACCGCGTCGACGGGCAGGGCGTCTCCGAGGCAACCGTCACGAAGCAGGGCACCGGTGCGGGCTCCACGATCGTGGTGGAGGTGCCGGGCCAGAACGAGCAGAACCTGTTCGACAAGGTCGGCAAGACGGCCAAGATGGGTTTCCGGCCGCTGCTGCTGTCCGGCTCTCCGGTGCCGACGCCCACGACCACCCCGACCCCGTCCGCCAGCGCGAGCCCGAGCGTGTCCGCGACGGCGACGCCCAGCGCCTCGGCGACCACCGGGACAACGCCCTCGCCCAGCGCGACGGGCAACGGCCGCCCCAATACCGGGCTCGTCGCGGCCAGCGCGTCGCCGACCACCACCCCGACCTCGTCGGCGACCTCGAGCGCCGTCGACTCGGCCACCCCGACGCCGGTGGCGACGCCGACGCCCAGCGCCGCGCCGACCGGCATCGTCCCGAGCACGCCGATCACGCCGGCCGCCCAGGCCGCCTTCGACGCGCTGGACTGCACGAAGCCGATCCCGACGGAGCAGCGTCCCCCCGACATCGCCACGCAGGAGCTCGTCACCTGCTCGACGGACGGCTCGGAGAAGTTCATCCTTGGGCCCGAGCTGATCCCGGGCTCGGACATCAGTGGCGCCTCCGCCGGCCTGCTCACCACCAGCACCGGCGCGACGACCGGCGCGTGGGTCGTCAACCTGACCTTCAACGGCACGGCGACGTCGAAGTTCGCCCAGATCACCCGGCAGATGTTCGCGGCGACGAACGGCAGTGACGCCAACCGGTTCGCCATCGTCCTGGACGCCCAGGTGATCTCGGCTCCGACCGTCAACGGGGTCATCGCCGACGGCCGGCCGCAGATCTCCGGCAGCTTCACCCAGCAGACCGCGAGCGACCTCGCCAACCAGCTCAAGTACGGCGCGCTGCCGCTGGCGTTCAAGTCCGAGAACCTGCAGACGATCTCGCCGACGCTCGGCAGCGACCAGCTCCGCGCGGGCATCATCGCCGGGCTGCTGGGCCTCGGACTGGTGGTCATCTACTCGCTGTTCTACTACCGGGGCCTCGGCCTCGTGACCGTGGCGAGCCTCCTGGTCGCCGGCCTGCTCACGTTCGGCTCGTTGGTGCTCCTCGGGCACACGATGGGCTACACGCTGTCCCTGGCCGGCATCGCGGGTGCGATCGTCTCGATCGGGATCACGGCCGACTCGTTCGTCGTGCTGTTCGAACGAATCCGGGACGAGATGCGTGACGGCCGTACCTTGCGCGTGGCGGTGGAGACCGGCTGGAAGCGGGCGCAGCGCACGATCCTGGCTGCTGACGCCGTATCGCTGATCGCCGCGGTCGTGCTGTACCTGCTCGCGGTCGGCGGGGTTCAGGGCTTCGCATTCACTCTGGGGCTCACCACCTTGATCGACGTCTTCGTGGTGTTCTTGTTCACCAAGCCTCTGTTGACCCGGCTCGCGCGCACGAAGTTCTTCGGCAACGGCCATCGCTGGTCGGGTGTCTCTGCCGACCGGTTGGGCGTGTCACGACCGACCCCGTCCTCTCGGGCCGCGGCGCGCAAGACGCCAACCACCCCGACGCAGCCGAAGGAGGCCTGATGTCCCGTCTCGGCGACCTCGGTCACCACCTCTACCGCGGCGACGTCTCGTACGACTTCGTCGGCCGGCGCAGGCGGTGGTACACGATCTCGGCCGCGATCCTGGTCGTCTCGATCGCGGCCCTGCTGCTGCGCGGGCTCAACCTCGGCGTCGACTTCTCCGGCGGCAACGTGGTCACGTTCCCGACGTCCAGCGGCACCGTCGCGCAGGCCCGTGCGGTCGCCGACGGCATCGGGGCCAAGGACGTCACGGTCACGACGGTGTCGTCCACGAGCGGTCGGTCGATCCGCGTGCAGACGGAGACCCTCGACAGCACCAAGGCGCAGGCGCTCACCGACGGCCTCGTCAGGGAGTTCAACCTCGACCCGACATCGGTCAATGTGCAGGCGATCTCGGCGGCCTGGGGGAGCGAGATCACCAAGAAGGCCTTGACGGGTCTGGTCGTGTTCCTGCTGCTGATCTCGCTGTTCCTCAGCCTGTACTTCGAGTGGCGGATGGCGGTCGGCGCCCTCGTCGCGCTCGCGCACGACCTCGTCATCACGGTGGGCGTCTATGCCCTCGTGGGGTTCACCGTCACGCCGGCCACGGTCATCGGCGTGCTGACGATCCTCGGCTACTCCCTGTACGACACCGTGGTCGTCTTCGACAAGGTGCGCGAGAACTCGCGCGGTCTCGCCGCCGGCAACCGCATGACGTACAGCCAGGCCGCCAACCTCGCGGTCAACCAGACCTTGGTGCGGTCGATCAACACCTCGATCATCGCGCTGCTGCCGGTGGCCTCGATCCTGTTCATCGGGCCGCTGCTGGGCGCCGACACGCTGAAGGACCTGGCGCTCGCGCTGTTCGTCGGCATCGGCGCCGGCACGTACTCCTCGATCTTCATCGCGACCCCGGTCGCCGCGCAGCTCAAGGAGCGGGAGCCCGCGATGCAGGCCCTCGCCAAGCGCGTGGGAGCGCGCGAGGCTGCTGGCAAGGTGGCGACCGGTGCTGTCGTCGGTGCCCGCGGGCGGTCGCGGGCAGCGGCCAGGGCGGCGGCGGCCGGTACCGACAGCGCGGTCGAGGACTTCGACCTCGAGGGCGGCGACGGTGCTGATGGCGCTGACGGCGGCGTCGACGAGCCGGTCACCGTCGCTTCCGCTGGGCGGGTGCCGGCCCGGCCCGCAGCGGCGCGCCCGCAGGCCCGCCGCCCGGGAGGGCCGGGTTCGGCCAAGAAGCGACCGGCGAAGAAGAAGCGCCGCTAGTGGACGTACCGGAGCTCGCCGGCTACCTGGCCCGGCTCGTCCGGGACGTCCCCGACTATCCGAAGCAGGGCGTGCTGTTCAAGGACATCACGCCGCTGCTCGGAGACGGCGATGGCTTCCGCGCGGTGATCGACTCGCTCGTACCCGACGGTGCCGCTCCGGACGGGGACGGGCTCGGCCGTGTCGACAAGGTGGTCGGCATCGAGGCGCGTGGCTTCATCCTTGCCGCGCCGGTCGCCTACCGGCTGGGTGCTGGCTTCGTACCGGTGCGCAAGGCGGGCAAGCTACCCTCCGCCACCCATGCCGAGAGCTATGCGCTGGAGTACGGCGAGGCCACCCTCGAGGTCCACACCGACGCCTTCGCGCCCGGTGACCGGGTCCTCCTGGTCGACGACGTGCTGGCCACGGGCGGCACCGCTGCGGCGGCCGCGACGCTGATCCAACGGGCCGGCGGCACCGTGGTGGGCTTGTCGGTCCTCATCGAGCTGTCCTTCCTGCCCGGCCGCGCGACGTTGGCCGCGAGCGCGCCCGGCCTCGCGGTGCACTCGCTGCTCACCGTCTGATCGACGGGCCTGGGGCCGGCGCCGCGTAGACTTGGGTGCGTACCCGAGGGCTCAGGACGGGCCCGCGGCGGTACCTGACGGGCGGGAGCTGTGCCTGTGGGCGATGAGGCTGTCTCGGGAGTGACCGAGACGTCGGAGAGCGTGGTCGCCGGTCGACCCGCCTCCGCAGTCCTGCCCGCAGTCTCGCCCGCGGACGAACCGTCCGACCGGTCCGACCGGTCCGACCTGATGGCGCCCTCGACCAGCGAGGTCACCGACCCGTACGAGGGCGAGGCAGGGCCGCCGGCCGCGTCCCGCGTCCGGGCCCGCCTCGCGCGGCTCGGACCGACCCGTGGCCCCCAGACCGCTGTCGAGCTGGAGCCGCTGTTCCG
>DAIPJR010000281.1:0-2457 GCA_036770165.1 Actinomycetes bacterium
GTGCACCAGGTGCTGACCGTCGCGGGATCGCTCGCATCTCGCTCGGGGTACGGCGGGACTGCTCCGGTACGGGTGGCCGAGCAGCTCGAGCGGGCCAAGGTCGCCACCGCCGGTGCCAGATCGTGGGCGAGCGCCTAGCTGTGACGGCCCCGGTGAGAATGGGTCGCCTCGCCGGCGTGGTCCGGGCGGCCGCGCCACGGCTCGGGACGGTGCGGCTCGTCGTCGTCGACGGCCCGGCCGGGTCCGGCAAGACGACGCTCGCAGCGGCCCTGGCAGCCTCGCTGCGGGTCTCGGGCACGGAGATCGCCGTGTTCCACCTGGACGACATCTACGACGGCTGGGCGGGTCTTGACGGGGTGGGCGAAAGGTTCGCCGCGTGGGTGCTGGAGCCTCTCGCGGACGGTCGCCCCGGGCGCTACCGGCGCTATGACTGGGCGGCGGGCGAGTTCGCCGAGTGGTGTGATCTGCCAGTGCCGGACGTGTTGATCGTCGACGGCTGCGGTGCCGCCCAACGCTGCGTCGACGACGTCGCCACGCTCCGGATCTGGGTCGAGGCGCCGGCCGCGCTGCGCCTCGAGCGAGGGATCGCGCGCGACGGCGAGGCCATGCGCGCGGAGTGGCTGGGCTGGATGGCTCTCGAGGCCGAGCACTTCGAGCGCGAGAGCACGCGAGAACGCGCAGACGTCGTCGTCGACGGGACGGCCCGGCTCACGCCGTGACGGTCGTCGAGCCTGTCACGCGCTTCATGGACCGGCGGTGGTACCAGCGTCGGTCCGTCGAGGTCGCGCCCGACCTGCTCGGCGCCTTCATCACCACCAACGGCCCGGGCGGGAGAGTAGCGGTCCGGATCACCGAGGTCGAGGCCTACGCGGGGGCGGACGACCCGGTCTCGCACGCGTACCGAGGGCGCAGCGCGCGCAATGCCGCGATGTTCGGTGAGCCCGGTCGGCTCTACGTCTATCGACACCTCGGCCTGCACCACTGTGTGAACGTCGTTTGCGACGTGGCCGGTACGGCGGCCGGCGTGCTGCTCCGGGCCGGTGAGGTCGTCGATGGGATTGAGCTCGCCCGAGCGCGGCGGCTTGCTGCCGGCTCGGTCCGAAGCGACAACGATCTGGCCCGCGGTCCGGCGCGCCTCACCGTCGCGCTCGGGTTGGACCTCACGGCGATCGGCGAGGACGTGACCGAGCCCGGCGGCCGGGTTGCCCTGTTCCGCCGCGAACCCGCCACGGCAGCACCGTCCGAGCGCGGGCCGCGCGTCGGCGTCGGGGTCGAGGGGGCTGACCCGCAGCGGTTCTCGTGGCGGTGGTGGATCCCCGGCGACCCGACCGTGTCCGCGTACCGGCCCTCGGCGCGAACCGTTCGGCGCGCACCGAAAGGTGACGCACCCCCGGCGTCGGACAGGGCAGACTGGTCCCGCGCGTAGGCCGTTCGACCCGCGCGGTGAAGAAGGAGAGACCGTGACGGACATTCTCGACGAGCTCCAGTGGCGAGGCCTGGTGGCGCAGACCACCGATCCGGCCGCGCTGCGTGAGGCGCTCGCGGCGGGACCGGTCACCCTGTATTGCGGTTTCGACCCGACGGCGCCCAGCCTGCACCACGGCCACCTCGTGCAGCTCGTCGTGCTACGCCACCTGCAGCTTGCCGGGCACCGGGTGCTGCCGCTCGTCGGAGGCGCCACCGGCATGATCGGCGACCCGCGGATGTCGGGCGAGCGGGTGCTCAACTCCAGGGAGACCGTCGCGGAATGGGTGGACCGGCTGCGCAGCCAGATCTCGCGGTTCCTCGACTTCGACGGCGACAACCCCGCCACGATGGTCAACAACCTGGACTGGACCGGCGGATTGACCGCGATCGACTTCCTGCGCGACATCGGCAAGCACTACCGGCTGGGCACGATGCTCGCGAAGGACACCGTGGCGCGTCGACTCGAGAGCGATCAGGGCATCAGCTTCACCGAGTTCAGCTACCAGCTCCTGCAGGGGCTGGACTACCTGGAGCTGTTCCGCCGGTACGGCTGCATCCTGCAGACCGGCGGCAACGACCAGTGGGGCAACCTGCTCTCTGGTGTCGAGCTGATCCGCAAGGCCGACCAGGCGCAGGTGCATGCGCTCACGACGCCGCTGATCACCAAGGCTGACGGGACAAAGTTCGGCAAGACCGAGGGCGGTGCCGTCTGGCTCGCGCCGGACATGATGAGCCCGTACGCCTTCTACCAGTTCTGGGTGAATACGGACGACGCCGACGTCGTGCGGTACGTCAAGGTCTTCACCTTCCGTAACCGGGGGGAGATCGCGGAGCTCGAGCAGGCCGTGGCGGAGCGGCCTGCGGCACGCGAGGCGCAGCGCGCGCTCGCCTACGACGTCACGGCGCTCGTCCACGGGGCAGGGGAGGCGGACGCAGTGGTGGCGGCCAGCCAGGCGCTGTTCGGGCGCGGGGAGCTGCGTGACCTGGATC
>DAIPJR010000084.1:0-7617 GCA_036770165.1 Actinomycetes bacterium
AGGAGGCTAGCGTGACCCCATGGAGAGCCAGCGCGGGACCGGCGGGGCCGAGGGCACGTACGACTACATCGTGATCGGGGCCGGCAGCGCCGGCTGCGTGGTCACCTACCGGCTCGCGCAGGCGGGGCACAGCGTCCTCGTCCTGGAGGCGGGCGGCGACGACTCGAAAGTCGACGAGATCCACATCCCGGCCGCCTTCCCCAACCTGTTCAAGACGACGCACGACTGGAACTACGAGACGGTCGAGCAGAAGCACGCGCTGGGTCGCCGCATGTACTGGCCACGCGGAAAGGTCCTCGGCGGCTCGTCGTCGATCAACGCCCAGCTCTACATCCGCGGCAACCGGCTCGACTACGACACCTGGCGCGACCGGCTCGGCTGTGCCGGCTGGGGGTACGCCGACCTGCTGCCGTACTTCCTGAGAGCCGAGGACAACTCGCGCGGAGCCTCGGAGTTCCACGGCGTGGGCGGGCCGCTTCGGGTGGAGGACGCCCGCTTCACGCACGAGCTGTCCGCTGCGTTCGTGGAGTCGGCAGTGGCGTACGGGATCAAGCGGAACGAGGACTTCAACGGTGCCGAGCAGGACGGCGCCGGGCTGTTCCAGGTCACGCAGAAGCGCGGGCGGCGCTGGTCGGCGGCCGACGCCTACCTCCGGCCAGCCATGGCCGCGGGCGGCGTCACGGTCGAGATCGACGCGCTCGTCACGCGCATCGTCATCGAGGACGGCCGCGCGGTCGGCGTCGAGTGGACCGCATCGGGTGCACCGCACTCTGCTCGCGTCGACGCCGAGGTGGTCGTGTCCGGCGGGGCCGTCAACAGCCCGCAGCTGCTGATGCTGTCCGGCGTCGGGCCGGCGCCGCACCTGCGCGAGCTCGGCATCGACGTGCTGGCCGACCTGCCGGGCGTGGGGGAGAACCTGCAGGACCACTACGCGGCGCCGGCCGTGTGGCTCACGCACGGGACGACCAGCCTGCACGACCACGAGAACATCGCCTCGCTGCTGCGCTGGCAGGCGTTCCGCAACGGGCCGCTGGCATCGACGGTGGCCGAGGCGTGCGCCTTCGTGCGCTCCCGCGACGACCTGCCGGCGCCGGACCTGCAGTACCACGTGGCGCCGGCTGCCTTCGTCGACCACGGGCTGGGGGAGCCGCCCGGGCCCGGCTTCACCATGGCCCCCGTACTCGTGTCGACCGCGAGCACCGGCAGGATCCGGCTGCGCTCGGCCGACCCGCGCTGGAGCCCGGAGATCGACGCCGGCTACCTGTCCGCCGACGAGGACCTGGAAGCGCTCGTGGCTGGCGTGCGGATGGCCCGGGAGGTGGCCCGCCTCGGGCCGCTGCCGCAATGGCTGGCGTCGGAGTTCTTGCCTGGCGAGGGTGCCACGTCGGCCGACGCGATCGGCGACTCCACCCGTACGTACGGTCAGACGCTGTACCACCCGACGAGCACCTGCGCGATGGGTGTCTCGGACGCGTCGGTCGTCGACCTCGAGTGCCGGGTGCGTGGCGTCGACGGACTCCGGGTGGTGGACGCCTCGATCATGCCGACGGTGCCACGCGGCAACACCAACGCGCCGACGATCGCGATCGCCGAGCGAGCCGCCGACCTCATCCTCGGCAACCCCCCGCTGGCGCCGACCCGGCTCTAGCCGTACGCCCCCCGGTTCGCCCCGCCTCCGGCGGTGCGCGCCCGCGTGGCACGTCGCCCCCCAGCGGTGCCGCGGCCCGGCGGTGCGGTTCGCTGGGTGGCGCGTACCGGGGCTGGTTGGCCGGCCTGCGGGCCAGTGCACCCCGGTATCGGCCACGCCGCTGCGCTGCGGCCCGGGCGGTGGGTCCCCCCTTGTCCGCTCGCGAGCCGGGGCTAGCTGGGCCAGCCGCGACGGCGACCGTGGATCGCGGTCACGGCCTTGACCAGCAGCGTCACCGACTGCGGCTTGCGGTCGAACGAGGTCAGCGTGATCGGCTGGGCGAAGCGCTTGCGCGTGATCGCCTTGGCCCGGCTGAACTCGCGCAGACCGTCGGCGCCGTGGATGCGCCCGAAGCCGGAGTCACCCATGCCGCCGAAGGGCAGGGCGGGCACCGTCGCGAATCCCACCGCCGAGTTGACCGACGTCATCCCGGAACGGACCCGGCGGGCCAGCTCCATCCCGCGTGCCCGCGAGAACACCGCCGAGCCGAGGCCGAAGGTCGAGGCGTTGGCGCGGTCGACGGCCTCGTCGGCGTCACGTACCCGCGCCACGGTCAGCGTGGGCCCGAACGTCTCTTCGGTCATCGCGGGGGAGTCGGCGGGTACGTCGACGAGGACGACCGGGTCGACGTAGGGGGGCCGTACGGAGGCCGAGCCCCCCACGAGGGCACGCGCCCCACGGGAGAGCGCCTCGTCGACGTGCCGCCGGATGACGTCGATCTGCGAGGGCATCGTGATCGGCCCGTACGAGGCCCGGTCGTCGCTGCCGGCTCGCAGCGCGTCCAGCTTGCCCACGAGGAGCTGGACGAACTCGTCGTAGACGCTGTCGACCACGTAGACGCGCTCGACTCCCACGCACGTCTGGCCGGCGTTGGAGAGCCCGCCCCACGCGGCCGCGTCGGCGGCGGCGTCGAGGTCGGCGTCGGAGTCCACGATCAGCGCGTCCTTGCCGCCGCACTCGATCAGCATCGGGGTGAGGGTCGGCGCGCACGCGGCCATGACCTTCTTGGCCGTGGCGGTGGAACCGGTGAACGCGATCTTGCCCACCCCGGACCGGCACAGGGCGTCGCCGGTGCTCCCGCTGCCGGTCACGAGCTGCAGGACCGGCTGCTCGGGCACGACCTGGGCGAAGGCGTCGACCAGCCAGGCGCCGATCCCGGGCGTGTACTCCGACGGCTTGAAGACCACGGCGTTGCCGGCCGCGAGCGCGTAGGCCAGCGACCCCATCGGGGTGAAGACCGGGTAGTTCCATGGCCCGATCACCCCGACCACGCCGAACGGCTGGTACTCCAGCCACGCCTGAAGGTTGGCCGACAGCAGGCTCGGCCGGACCGTCCGCGGACCGAGGACCTTGCGGGCGTGCTTCGCGGCCCAGTCGATGTGGTCGATCGCGAGCACGATCTCGAGGATGGCGTCCTCGACCGGCTTGCCGTTCTCCCGGTGGACCTGCTGGGCGAGCTGCCTGATCCGGCGGGCGATCACGCCCTTCCAGGCGAGCAGCCGCTCGCGCCGGCCGTCGTAGCCGAGGTCGGCCCACCACTGAGCGGCGACTCGGGCCCGGTCGACGGCCTCGCCGACCGAGCGGTCGTCGTCGACGGGCCAGCTGGCCAGCACCTCCCCGGTCGCCGGGTCGAGAGAGTCGAAGCGCTCGAGCGAGGGTGCGCTGGCAGCGCTGGGACCGGGGTGCGTGGGGGTGGTCATGCCTCAGTCTGGAACACTTCGAGCCACACGTCATCACCGAAGGGCTGGAAGTCATGTCGCGCTCGTTCACCAAGGTCGGCGTCGTCGGGCTGGGCACCATGGGAGCGGGCATCGTCGAGGTCTTCGCCCGCAGCGGCCTCGAGGTCGTGGGCATCGACCAGGACGAAGCCTCGGTCGAGCGCGGCAAGGGCCATCTGGACGCGTCGACGGTGCGCGCGGTCAAGCGCGGCAAGCTGAGCGCCGACGAGCAGGCGGCCATCTACTCCCGGATCACCTTCAGCACCTCGATGGACGACCTGAAGGACGTCGAGCTCGTCGTCGAGGCCGTCCCGGAGAAGCTCGACCTCAAGCGGGCGATCTTCAGCCAGCTGGAGAAGATCACCCCGCCGGACACGATCCTGGCGACGAACACCTCGTCCCTGTCGGTCACCGAGCTCTCGGTCGCGACCGGGCGCCCGTCACGGGTCATCGGCATGCACTTCTTCAACCCCGCGCCCGTGCAGAAGCTGATCGAGGTCATCGGTACGGTCGTCACCGACCTCGCCGTCCTCGACGAGGTCAAGGGCTTCGCCGCCCAGATCGGCAAGACCGCCGTGGTCGTCGGAGACAAGGCCGGCTTCATCGCCAACGCCCTGCTGTTCGGATACCTCAACCACGCCGCATCGATGTTCGAGACGAGGTACGCGACCCGCGAGGACATCGACGCCGCCATGAAGCTCGGCTGCGGCCTCCCGATGGGCCCGCTCGCGCTCCTCGACCTGATCGGTCTCGACACGGCCTACGAGATCCTCGACACGATGTACAAGCAGTCGCGCGACCGGCTGCACGCTCCCAGCCCCATCTTCAAGCAGATGGTCACGGCAGGGCTGAATGGCCGGAAGACCGGTCGCGGCTTCTACACGTACGAGCACTCGGACTCACCGGTCGTGGTCGACGACGCGCACACGCCGGCAGCCCGTGACTCGGCCGCTGGCGCCCGTACGGTCCGGCGGGTCGGCGTGGTCGGGTCGGGCACGATGGCCACCGGCATCGTCGAGGTGTTCGCCAAGGCCGGCTACGACACGATGTACGTCGCACGCGGTGACGAGAAGGTGGCCCGCGTACGTACCGGGATCGAGCGCTCCCTGGACAAGGGGGTGCTGCGCGGCAAGCTCACGCAGGAGGAGCGCGACGCGGCGCTCGGGCGGATCAGCGGCACCTCGCGGCTCGACGACCTGGCCGATCGCGACCTCGTCGTCGAGGCGGTCGTCGAGGAGCTGTCGGTCAAGCAGGCGCTGTTCGCCACCCTCGACGACATCCTGCCCGCCGGCGCGGTGCTGGCCACGACGACGTCGAGCCTGCCCGTCATCGAGCTCGCGACCGCGACCCGGCGGCCGGCCGACGTGATCGGGCTGCACTTCTTCAACCCGGCCCAGATCATGGCGCTGGTCGAGGTCGTGTCGACGGTCAACACCTCCAGCGACGTCGAGGCGACGGCTCTGGCGGTCTGCGAGCAGCTCGGCAAGCACGCGGTCACGTGTGCCGACCGGGCCGGGTTCATCGTCAACGCCCTGCTCTTCCCCTACCTCAACGACGCCGTGCGGATGCTGGAGGCGCACTACGCGACGGCCGACGACATCGACACCGCGATGAAGGTCGGCTGCGGCTACCCGATGGGACCGTTCGAGCTGCTCGACGTCGTCGGCCTCGACGTGTCGCTCGCCATCCAGACGACGCTGTACCGCGAGTTCCGCGAGCCGGGCTTCGCGCCCACTCCGTTGCTCGAGCACCTGGTCACCGCGGGCTACAACGGGCGCAAGGCCGGCCGAGGGTTCCGGGTCTACGAGCAGTAGCCGGTAGCGAGGGCGGCTTGCGGTTCAGCCGCCGAGGATGCGCCGCACTCCGGCGGCGAAGTCGTCGACGTCGGCCTCGGTGGTGTCCCACGAGCACATCCAGCGGACCTCGACCGTGCCGTCCGGCGACTGGGCGGCGTCCCAGACGTAGAAGGCCGACACCGCCTGAAGGGCCGCCACGGACGCCGCGGGGACGCGAGCGAAGATCGCGTTGACCTGCGGCTCCCTGGACAGCAGGACACCCGGGACGTCGCGGACCCCTGCGGCCAGCCGTGCGGCCATCTCGTTGGCATGACCCGCCGTCCGCAGCCAGAGACCGTCGTGCAGCAGCGCCTCGAGCTGCGCGGCGACGAAGCGTGCCTTCGAAGGGAGCTGGCCCGCCTGCTTGCGCAGGAACCTCGCGTCCCGGGCGAGCGAGTGGTCGAACCACACGACCGCCTCGCCGTACATCGCGCCGTTCTTCGTACCGCCGAAGGTGAGGACGTCGACACCGGCGTCCGTCGTGAACGACCGCACGTCGCCGCCCAGGGCGGCCGCGGCGTTGCCGGCGCGCGCGCCGTCCATGTGGAGCAGCAGCCCGTTCGCGTGCGCGACGTCGGCGAGCGCTGAGACCTCGTTGGGCGTGTAGACCGTGCCCATCTCGGTCGACTGGGTGATCGAGACGACGCGCACCTGGACGTGATGCTGGTCGCCGAGGCCGCCGAGGTGGGCCTGCACCTGGTCGACGGTCAGCTTGCCGTCGGGGGTCGGGAGGTCGACCAGCTTGGCCCCGGTGAACCGTTCCGGCGCGCCGCACTCGTCGACGTTGATGTGCGCGGACTCCGGGCAGATGACGGCATGCTGCGGGCCGAGCATGGACTGCAGCCCGACGACGTTGCCACCCGTACCGCCCCACACGAACAGGACCTCGACGTCGCCGAGCAGGTCGACGAAGGCGACGCGTGCCCGCTCCGTCCACGGGTCGTCGCCGTATGCGATGGCGTGCCCGGTGTTGGCGTCGGCGAGCGCCGCCATGACCTCGGGGTGCACGCCGGAGGTGTTGTCGCTGGCCATGAGATGCGGTGAGGGCATGCCCCATGCTCTCGCACCGCCGTCTCCTTCCGCTCCCGGCCTACGCTGGGGTGGTGAGCCCGCGCAGCAACCGCCGCCGACGTGACGACCCCGGCGACGTCGGCCCTGGGGCGTACGGGGGGCCGGAGCAGCTCGTGGAGTGGGCCGGCGAGGAGTGGGTCGTGCGACGCGTCACGGGCTCCGCGTCGACCAAGCCCTATCGCTGCCCGGGGTGCGACCAGGAGATCCGCCCGGCCACGCCGCACGTCGTGGCCTGGCCGCACGAGGCCGGCCGTGGCCTGGAGGACCGCCGGCACTGGCACTCCGCCTGCTGGCAGGCGCGCGACCGCAGGCGGCCGGGGCAGCACCGCTAGCCTGGTGCGATGGCCGCCTGGTTGCAGAGCTCGTCGACCTGGCTGGTCGCCCACCACTGGGGGCCGTACCTGTTCGCCCTGCTGGTGCTCGTCGCTTTCGCCGAGTGCGCGCTGTTCCTCGGCTTCGTCGTGCCAGGGGAGACCGCGCTCGTCATCGGCGGTGCGCTGTCGGCGACGGGGGTGTTCCGGCTGGTCGAGTTCTGGCCGGCCGCGGTCGTAGCGGTCGTCCTCGGCGGTTCGGTGGGCTACCGCATCGGGAAGCGCTACGGCACGCGGATCCAGGCCTCACGGCTCGGTCAGCGGCTCGGCGACCATCGGTGGGCGGCGGCGCAGACGTTCTTCGACAAGCACGGCAGCAAGGCGGTGTTCTTCGGCCGGTCCGTGGCGTTGTTGCGTGCCCTCATCCCAGCCCTGGCCGGCATGAGCGGTCTCGCCGCCCGCTCGTTCGCCGTCTGGAACGTCGTCGGCGGCGTGCTGTGGGGGTCGGTGGTCGTCCTGCTCGGGTACGGGTTCGCGCACTCCCTCACGGCGCTCGAGAACGGTCTGAAGTACTGGACCTACGCCATCGTCGCCCTGCTCGTGCTCGGTCTGGTCACCCTGCACCTGCGACGCCGCGCCCGCGACCATGCGGGAGCGAGCGAGCAGTGACGGTCCAGGTCCGGGCCAACACGGTCCTTCCGGCCCGTCGCGAGCCGCTGACGCTGCACACGTCCGACGGCCTGCGCCTCGTCGGGGAGCTGGCGCTGCCCCTCGACCGTGACCCGGTGGCCACGCTGGTCTGCCTGCACCCGTTGCCCACGCACGGCGGGATGATGGACAGCCACGTCCTGCGCAAGGCGTCCTGGCGGCTGCCGGCCCTGGCGGCGGTGGCTGTCCTGCGCTTCAACACGAGGGGTACGACCTCCGCCGCGGGCACGTCTGAGGGCACGTTCGACGGCGGCGAGAGCGAGCGGTACGACGTGGCGGCGGCCGTC
>DAIPJR010000085.1:0-7600 GCA_036770165.1 Actinomycetes bacterium
CCGCCGGGCCCGAGGGGCAGTGGCTCGCACCGCTCGAGGAGGCATTCCTCACCGCACTGTCCGGGCGAGGCCGACAGGGTGTGGCGCTCGTGGCCGACCTCGGCTGCGGGCCGGCGGCCGACGGGGCGCGGATCGCGGCGGCCGGGCACGACGTGGTCGGGCTGGACCTGTCCCCGGCGATGCTCAGCTTTGCTGCTGCGGCCCTCCCCGGCCGGGTCGCCCAGGCCGACCTGCGTGCCCTCCCGCTGGCACCGCGCACGCTGGACGGGATCTGGTGCTCGGCCGCGCTGCTGCACGTACCCGAGCCGGCGACCGCCACGGTTCTGGACGGGTTCCGGCGGGTGCTGCGTCCCGACGGGGTGCTGGCCCTCGTCACGGCAGCGGGCGAGGGGGACCGGCTCGAACCGGTTCCGTACGCGCCGGAGGTCGTGCGCTGGTTCGTCTACCGCGACCCGAGCCGGCTACGGGAGCAGGTGACGGCGGCCGGGTTCCACGTCGAGCTCGCCGCAGAGGTGACCAGCCACCGGGTCTGGACGACACTGCTCGCGAGGGCGAAGGTGCTGGGATGAAGAACAGCTACGCCAAGGACGAGCGGGTCGATGCCTACATCGACGCACTGCCGGACTGGCAGCAGGCGATCTGCGAGCAGGTGCGTGACCTCGTCCACTCGGTCGACCCCGAGGTCGCCGAGACGATCAAGCGGACCCGCCAGCCGTACTTCGTCCTGGACGGCAACGTCTGCGCGCTGCTGGCCGCGAAGGACCACGTCAACGTGTTCTTGTACGACGGCGGCATCGTGCCCGATCCCGACGGGATCATCACCGCCGGGCACGACAACCTGACGGCGCGCACCGTCGCCTACCGCAAGGGGGACGTCGTCAACGCCCGAGCGCTCGGCGCGATGCTCGCGCTGATCGTCGCCGACAACCGCGCCGGCGGCTGGCGTCGGCTCAAGGCCGGCAGAGCCGGGCCCGCGAGACCGGCACCGACCCCGGAGTGACGTAGCTGGCGAGTCCCGAGCCCCTCCCAGGATTCTGGGAGGGTGCTTCCCCGCGATGGCGGACAGGATCGCGGAAACGACCCGCCGCGACACCGAGGAGCCGAGATGTTCGCACGTACATCGACCTGGACGGGATCACCGGAAGCCCTGCAGCACTGGTCCGAGCACGCCGCGTCAACCGTCAAGGGCTTCGTGCAGGGGTTGCCGGGCAACGCAGGCGTCGTCTTCCTGATCGATCGTGCAGGCGGTACGGCGCTGACCCTGACGCTGTGGGAGACGGAGTCGGCAGCCGAGGCGACGGACCGGTTCGCGGAGCAGAGCCGCGCCACCACGGTCGCCGCCACGGGCGCCGAGCTCGTGGCGCAGGGCCGCTACGAAGTGGTACCCGGTACGTAGACTGCCGGCAGGAGAAGGGGCAGCCATGCTGACCGGTCCGGCGCTCGACGACGTCGCCGCCTCCATCGCGCAGGTGTGCCGCTCCGGACTCGCTCCCGACGCACTGCGCGCCGCGGTCATCCCGCGACTGCAGAGGGCGGTCCCGACGGATGCGCTGTGGTGGGCCGCTGCCGATCCGGCGACGTTGCTCTTCACGCAGGCGTTCCGGTACGAGCTGCCAGCGGACTCGGGGCCGTACTTCGTCGAGAACGAGTTCCTGACGGACGACGTGAACAAGTGGACGTCCCTGGCGCAGGACGCCACCGGGGTGAGCACCCTGATGCGGGCCACTGGCTCCAGACCGGGGCGCAGTGCGAGGTACCGGGACATCTTCGAACCGCTCGGGCTGGAGGACGAGCTGAGGGCGGTGCTCAGATTCCGCGGTGCCTGCTGGGGCTTCGTGTGCCTGCACCGCGAGCAGGCCCGCTCGACGTTCTCGGACGACGAGGTGCGCTTCGTCCGCCGCGTCGCGCCGTACCTCGCCGAGGGGATCCGGATGGGTCTGCTGCACCAGGCCTGCGACGTCGCGAGCCCGACGGATGGCCCTGGCCTCGTCATGCTGGCCGTCGACGGGACCGTCGTCGGGGCGAACCCGGCCGCCGACGGCTGGCTCGCCGAGCTGGGCGGCAGCGCGAACCCTTCCGACCTTCCCGGCGAGATCACCCTGCTCGCGACGCTCCTGCGGCGCCGGGGCACGACGGAGCCGGCGATGCCCCGGCTCCGGGTCCGTACGAGGAGCGGGCGGTGGGCCGTGCTGCACGCCTCCTGGCTGAACGACTCGTTGGAGCCGCGCCTCGCCGTGATCGTCGAGGAGGCGACTCCCGACGACGTCGCGCCGATGATCATGACCGCGTACGGCCTGACCGATCGCGAGCGGACGATCACCGGGCTGGTCTGCCAGGGCCTGTCGACCCGCCAGATCTCGGACCGGCTGCACCTGACCATGGACACGGTCCAGGACCACATGAAGTCGGTCTTCGCGCGGACCGGGGTGCACAGTCGCGGGGAGCTCGTCGCCACCGTCCTGCGGCGCGACTACCTCCCGCGCCACTAAGGGCTGGGGCCGAGCGTCTCGAGGTGCAGGTGGTCCGGTGGTCCGACCAGCGCGATGGAGCCGTCGAGGTCGGTACGGCGGACGGTGGCGCCGTCGTCCTCCAGCATCGTGATGGTGCTCGCGGCCGGGTGCCCGTAGTCGTTGCCCAGCCCCACCGAGATCAGCGCGAAGCGGGCACCCACGGCAGCGATGAAGGCCGGGTCCTGGTAGCGCGAGCCATGGTGCGGCACCTTCAGCACGTCAGCGCGCAGCTGCGACGGGTCGGTCAGCAGTGCCGACTGGGCCGGCGGTTCGACGTCGCCCGTGGCGAGCAGGACGATGCCGTGCGTCTGGATGCGCATGACGATGCTCGCGTTGTTCGGGACCGAGTCGATGCGGACGATGCGGCTCGGCCACAGCACGGTCCAGCGCACCGCTCCGAAGGCCCGCTGCTCCCCCGCCACGGCAACGGTGACGGGAACCCCCGCGGCTCTGGTCCAGGCACGGACGCGCGCCGCCTCGTCGGGTGGCTCGGCGAGCGGTGACACCTCGACCTCGGCCACCCGTCGGCCGTCGAGCACCCCGGGCAGCCCTTCGACGTGGTCGGCGTGGAAGTGGGTCAGCACGAGGAGCCCGATCCGGCTGACGCCGAGCCTGCGCAGACAGGTGTCGACCTTGGCCGGATCGGGTCCGGCGTCGACGACCACCGCTGTCCCGGGGCTCGCGGAGAGGACCAGGGCATCGCCCTGGCCCACGTCGCACGCGACCGCGATCCAGCCAGGCGGCGGCCAGCGCCCTCCTGGCGCGAGCGGCGAGGCAATGAACAGCGACACCGCGACGCCGCCGCCGAGAACGAGTCGGCGATGCCCCGACAGCCACGGCCACGCCAGCCGCAGGGCCACGACCGCGACGACGACGAGCGCCGCGCCGAGCAGCCCCGCCGGCCACGCGACGGTCGCGAGGGGCAGTCCCGCCATGACGTGGGCCACCAGGACGATCCAGCCGGCCGGAACGCCGGCGAGCCAGGCCACCGGCGGCGCCAGCACCGGAACGGTGACGCCGAGGACCGCGACGACGACCCCCAGAACGGTGGCGAGCGGGACCGCGGGGGCCGCCAGCAGGTTGGCCGGTACGGACACCAGGCTGACCTGCGGGGCCAGCAGGACGAGGATCGGGGTGCACGCCAGCTGGGCCGCCGCGGCCACCGCGACGCCGTCGGCCAGTGCGCTGGGCAGCCGCTGGCGGAGCCGCTCCCGCCAGCCGGGCGCCAGCACCAGCAGACCTGCGGTCGCGAGGACAGAAAGGGTGAACCCGGCGGTCCGCGCGACGAACGGGTCGACCAGCACGAGGACCAGCACGGCGGCGCAGAGGGCGGGCAACCCCACCCGGCCCGAGGCGCCACGGCGCACCATAGCCGCGACCACCAGCAGGCCCATCACGGTGGCGCGCAGGACGCTGGGCTCGGGTCGCGCGAGCACGAGAAAGCCGCCGAGGCCCAGCACCCCGACGACGGGGAGCGCCCGGGCGCGCAGGCCGATCCAGCGGGCGGCGACGAGCACGGCGGCGAGCACGAAGGCGACGTTGCTCCCGGACACGGCCGACAGGTGCGTAAGGCCGGCCACCTTGAACTCGTCCGCGACGTCGGCGGGAAGCTGCGAGGTGTCGCCGTCGACGAGACCGGCGACGAGCCCTCGCTCGGCTGCACCCAGGCCGCCGGTGGACTCCCGCAAGCGTCGCCGGACCACCCCGGCCCCCCGCTGCAGCCCAGAGGGTGAACCCACGAGCCGCGACCCGCCGAGCACGCGCAACCAGGCCGCCACGTCGTCGCCCGGGTCCGGTGGGCCGAGCCGGGCATCCACCAACAACCTCTGGCTGGGCAACAGGTCTGACCATCCCACCGCGGGAGCGACCACGACCACGGGCTCGTGGCTACGTACGTCGAGCCCATGGGCCTGGAACCGTTCCAGCCGCATGCTCACCACCACCTGTGACGGGGCTCGATTGCTGCTGCGTGCCGCAGCCTTGACCGGGACCGGATCCGCCGTCACGACGAGCTCGGCCAGCCCGACGGCCCGATCCGCGGCAAGGTGCGCGACGGGGCCCGAGTGCAACGTCTGCACCCGCCAGGCCCCCGCCAGCTCGGTGGCACAGAAGCAGGCGAGAGCGGCGGCCGCGACGGCAAGCACCGCCCGGCGCCGGCCCCCCGAGCGCCGACACCCGACTGCGGCCACCGCCGCCGCCGCGATGCCGGCGAGTGCGACGACGAGACCGGTGACGGGCGGGAGGGCGGTTCCCACCAGAGCGCCGACCCAGCCGGCGAGCGCAGCGGGAACGAGCCGTAGGTCGGGCGGCGGTGCCTCCGGAGCGGCCGGAGCGGCCTCGCCCCTCGGTACGTCCTCGGCGGTCATACCCGCACCTTGGGTGCGATCTCGGCGTACTTGCGCTCGCCGATGCCGCCCACCTCGCGTAGCTCACCGACGTCGGAGAAATGGCCGTGGGCGGTACGGAAGTCGAGGATCCGCTGGGCCAGAACGGGTCCGACCCCGGGCAAGGCCTCGAGCTGCTCGAGGGTGGCGGCGTTGAGATCGACCGGGCCGGATGACGCGTCGCCGGTCCCCGAACCCCCGGAACCACCGGAACCGGCCGCCCCTCCCGAGCCGGTCATGCCCGGGATGCCGACGACGATCTGCTGGCCGTCCGTGACGAGGGCGGCCAGGTTGATCGCCGCGAGGTCGACTCCGGGCAGGACCCCACCGGCTGCAGCGAGCGCGTCGGCCACCCGCGAGCCCGGCGGCAGCCGGACCAGGCCAGGAAGGTGCACCCGGCCGGCGACGTCGATCACGAGCAGTGCCGCGGTCGGGCTGGGACCCGCCGACGTCGATGTCGGCCTCGCCGAGGCGACCGCGACGGCAGCACCCGGGGTGAGCAGCGCGGGCCGCCCCAGCGGAGCCTCGGTAGCCGCCCCGCGCCACGCGAACCAGGCCGCGACGAGCACACCCAGGAGCGCCCCCCCGACGACCGCGACCACGGCCCAGCCGTCGAGAGCGAGCCGGCCGCGGCGCAGCGCACCGGGCAGCAGCCGCGCCATAGCGGACGTGGCCACGCCAGCGACCTCGTCGTCGTCGGGCGCGCCCGACGACGGACTCGGCGACCAGAGCCGGAGCAGCCGCTCCCGCGCGAGTGCCACCCGCTCGCGGCGGCGGACGGACGAGGTGAGCGACACCGAACGATCCTGGGCCGGAGCAGCCGGTACCGGCCGGTCCGGTCCTGGACCTGTGGACATCGAGCGCCACCCCGTTGTCCTGTGGACGAGTCCGGAGCGGACTGCCCAGCCCGGTCGGGGACGCGTACCTTCGGGAGCGTGAACCCTCCCGAGCGGGCCTCTGGTCGCGCCTCGATCGCGGCCGCCGTCGGGCTCGCGGGGGTGCTCTTCGTGGTCGGCGCGGTCGTGACGCGGAACAACGGGGGCCCGGGTTCGTGGCAGCCGAGTGCGGCGGAGATCCAGAAGGCGGTGGCGACAGCTCAGGCCGCCGCCCGCGAAGAGGCGCCCCCGACAGCCCGCGGCCACGCGAGCCCGACGGGCTGGCCGGCCTACGTCACCAGCGCCCGCCTCATCGGCACCAACCGCCAGGACGCGCTCGACGCCATGGGGACTCCGGGCGCGGCAGCCGGCAACCCGCCGGTCATCCTCGTCGAGATCGGCGGGACGTTCGGCGGCGCGCCCTTCGGACCCAGCAACGCCGCACGGGCCTCGGTCAGGGCGGCGTACATCCAGCTGGCCCTCGACCCGCACAGCGGCCAGGCGTACGACGGCGGGCTCGTCGGCTACGAGATGGACCTCGAGTGGTACAGCACGCCGATCACGATCTACCCCGGGCCCGCCAGCGGGTGACGAAGTTGCTGCGGTGCCGGTAGACGACGATGCCGCCGAGCACCACCGCCCAGACCAGTCGCTGGACGTCCGCCGAGGACCCGCCGCGCGCAGCAGCCACAGCGGCGATCCCGACCAGGGTGACGGCCGCCGCCACGGACGCCAGCGCCACCCAGCGCGTCGCACCGAGCACGACGAGGAAGCCCAGCAGCGCACCGAGCGCCCACACCGGCGCCACCCCGAGGATCGCCCCGAACGACGTCGCGACCCCCTTGCCTCCGCGCCCGTGCAGCCAGGGCGACGTGCAGTGGCCGAGCACGGCCGCGACCCCGGCGACCATCGCCGCTGCGAGCCCGAGGCCGGGCCGTACGACCAGCGCGGGCAGCAGACCCTTGAGCACGTCGAGCCCGCCGACCAGATAGCCGACCTTGCGGCCCATCACGCGGCCGGCGTTCGTCGCACCAGGGTTGCCGGACCCGGCGGTCCGAAGGTCGATCCCCCGGGCCTTGGCGATCAGCGCTGCAGGGGACACCGCGCCGACGGCGTACCCGAGGAAGGACGCCAGGGTCAGCTGCCACCAGCTCGACATGGCCGACTCGGGCCGACCTAGACGGGAACCACGGCGACGGCGATCATCCCTGGTCCGACGTGCGCGCCGACGACGGCCCCCACCTCGCTGACCACGAGCTCCCGGAGTCCGGGCAGCCGGGCGTGCAACCGGTCGGCGAGCGCGGCGGCGCGCTCCGCGCTGGACAGGTGGTGCACGGCCACGTCCACCTGCGCCGACCCGGCGCGCTCGCACGCGATCTCCTCCAGCCGGGCGAGGGCCTTGCTGGACGTACGGACCTTCTCGAGCAGCCCGATGCGGCCGTCGACCATCTCCAGCAACGGCTTGACCGCCAGCGCGGACCCGAGGAGCGCGGCGCCGGCGCCGATCCGCCCACCCCGGCGCAGGTACTCGAGGGTGTCCACGTAGAAGAACAGCGAGGACGCAGCGCACCGCGCCGCGACCGCCGCCTCCACCGCGTCGAGGTCACCCCCGCCGACCGCGACCTCGGCTCCCGTGACGACGGGGAAGCCCATCGCCATCCCGAGGGTCCGGGAGTCGACGACGCGTACCGGGATCGAGGCGTCGGCCGACGCGAGCTGTGCTGAGCCGAGCGTCCCGGACATGTCGGCGGAGAGGTGGACAGAGACGACTCCAGTGGCACCGGCCGCGGCCGCCGCCTCGTAGGCGTCGAGGAACGCCTGCGGCGACGGG
>DAIPJR010000282.1:0-2440 GCA_036770165.1 Actinomycetes bacterium
GGCCCGACGAGGGTGCCCACCGCGCCGGCGGTCCGGTAGTTGGCCCATGCCCAGTCGAACAGCCGGATCTCGGACTTCACCCCGTTGCCCGTGGTGTGCAGCAGCGTGATCATCAGCGTGTGGCCGCCGCGGGTGGCCATGCCGATGAAGGTGTTGCCGGCCTCGGTCGTGTAGCCGGTCTTGACGCCGACGATGCCCGGGTAGCCGGACAGGACCAGCCGGTTCTTGTTCTCGATGACGAAGGTGGACCGTGGCTTGCCCACTGTCTTCGGCGGGCGCCCTGGGAACGTGGACCGCGGGATGATCACGTAGGCGCGGAACGCCGGCAGCTGCATCGCCGCGCGCCCGAACAGTGCGAGGTCGTATGCCGACGACCACTGGCCCTTGGTGTCCAGCCCGCTGGGGTCCTTGATCGTGGTGTCGTCGGCCTGCAGGTAGCGCGCCTCGGCAGTCATCAGCGCGACCGTCCTGGCCGTACCGCCCGCGACCATCTCCAGGCCGTGAGAGGCGTCGTTGGCCGACGGCAGCAGCATCGCCTGGAACAGCTGGTCGACCGTGTACGTCGCGCCGGCGACCATGCCCACGCGGGTGCCCTGCATGCGTACGTCGGCGTCGGTCGCCGTGTAGACGGTCTTGGGGTCGAGGATCGGCAGGAGCACGAGCGCGGTCAGGGTCTTGAGCGTGCTGGCCGGGCGCTCGAGCACGTGCGGCCCCTTGGCGCCGAAGATCACGCCCGTGTCGAGGTCGACCGCGACCCAGGACGCGCCCACGTTCGGAGGTGGCTTCACACCAGGGGCGAGCACCAGACCGGTCGATCCGAGGCGCGGGCCGCCCACCGGAGCGGTCGGCGTGGCCTGGGCAGGCGGGACCGCGGCAGGTACGAGCACCAGGGCGAGGCCGCACGCGGCGGCGACGCCAAGAGCCCGGCGCCTGGAACGGCTCACGAAAGGCTCCTCAGGGGGTGGGCTGCCCGGACAGGGTAACCCCGGGCGGCACCGTGCCAGCCACCGATCGCGGAACAAGGCGAGGCCCGGAAGCGTTGCCATGACCGCCGCGGCCGACCGGGCCGCGCATCCACGACCGACGCCCCAGGAGGACGCTGCGATGCCCAGCCGCGACGCCACGACGAACTGGCACGGAGACCTGCAGACCGGTGCCGGGACGGTGACCCTGGACTCGTCCAGTGCGGGCACCTTCCCCGTCTCGTTCCCGACCCGTTCGAGCGAGACGGCCAACGGGCAGACGAGCCCGGAGGAGCTCGTTGCGGCGGCGCACTCCGCCTGCTACGCGATGAGCCTGTCCAGCGAGCTGGCCAAGGCCGGCACCCCGGCCGAGTCGCTCGACGTGACCGCCGAGGTCACCCTCGGTCGGCTGCCGGAGGGCGGGCTGGGCCTCACGTCGATCGTGCTGTCGGTCGAGGCCGTGGTTCCCGGCTCCGACGACGCGGCGTTCCAGGCCGCCGCTGCCCAGGCCAAGGTCGGCTGCCCGATCAGCAAGGCGCTGGCCGCCGTACCGATCAGCCTTGAAGCCCGCCTGCGTTCGTGATCACGAGGAGCGTGCTGACCCGCTGCCACCGGGTCACCTCGCAGCCGTTCGTCCGCGCGAACGTCGTGTCCACGGGCCGGCCGTCGTAGGTGCCCCAGACGTGGGCCTTCTCGGGGCCGCCGTAGATCATCGTGCACATCAGGTTCCGCGGCGTCTCGGCGAACGGGTCGCCGGGGGTGGCGGCGAGCTGGGCGCAGGCCGCTGCCGCCGTCGGGTGCGTCCCGGCGGGCGGGTCGCAGGCCAGCGTCCACGTGCTCGAGGCGGCGCCGGGGCCGCGGTCCAGCCGGACGGTCAGTGACGTCCCGTCGGTGCGCTGCGGCGGGCTCGGTGCAGGTGCGGTCGCGCTGGCGCTCGGCGACCCGGACGCGCTGCCGCCCCCCGAGCCGCCGCCTGACGCGCCACCTGAGCCGCCGCCGCCTGCGACCGTCGACGGGCTCGCGCAGCCGCCGAGCAGGCCCACCGCGACCACCGTCGCGGCCAGAGCTCTGATCGCCTGCCTCATACCCATGGGACGCATCGCCGGCGCCGCCAGTTCCGTCAGTCCTGCGCGTCGGGCGGAGGGGTCGGCATGCGGCGGATCAGGTCGGCGACCAGCCCGGTCCAGCCGGTCTGGTGCGACGCGCCCAGCCCGTGGCCGTCGTCGCCGTCGAAGTACTCGTAGAACAGCGGTGAGCCGTTCCACCGCCCGTCGCGGAACCGCGCGCTCGGGCCGTCCGCCGGTCGGCTCCCGTCGCTCCTCGGGAGGAACAGCGAGACCAGCCGGGTACGCAGCTCCTCGGCCACCTGCGCGAGCGTGAGGTGCTGGCCGGACCCCGTGGGGCACTCGACGGTGAACCCGGCGCCGAGGTACTCGTGGTAGCGCTCCAGGCCCTCGATGACGAGGTAGTTGATGGGC
>DAIPJR010000004.1:0-22064 GCA_036770165.1 Actinomycetes bacterium
CAAACCGATGGGCTTGCGCGTGACCCGGCTGGCGAGCGGCCTGCCGGTGGGCGGCGACCTCGAGTATGCCGACGAGGTCACGCTCGGCCGAGCGTTCGAAGGAAGGCGGCTGCTCGATGTCTGAGCTGGACGAGTTCTCCCGCGACATCGCGGCGCATGTACGTACGTATCTCGCCGGCGTGCACGAGATCGCGACCGGGGAGTCCCCCGAGACCGCGGTGAGCGGGCTGATCGTGCAGCTGGCCCAGATCTCGATGGCCGGCGCCATGCTCGGGGCGGTGAGCGACATCGTCCCGCCGGACCGGTTCGAGGAGGACACGGGGCCCGACCCGGACGGCGACCCGCTGCGCGAGTCGCTCGGCCGCCTGCTCGAGGGCCTCGACGAGTACGCGTCGGTGTTCGACCCGCTGGTGCCGGAGCGGCCGGTCCACGGCCGGGTGTCCGACGACGTCGCCGACGTGGCCATCGAGCTGGCCCACGGCGTACGCCATCACGAGGCCGGGCGCTTCGAGGAGGCGCTGTGGTGGTGGCAGTTCTCCTACCTCTCGCACTGGGGTGCGCAGGCACTGAACGCCCAGCGGGCGCTGCTGTCGATCGTCGCCCACCAGCGGCTCGACTCCGAGGACGAGACTGCGTCGGCCGCCGAGGTCGATGCCCTACTGCGCGAGGGCTGATCGGGGGCCCGGTATCCTGGTCCTTCCGCCTTGGATTCCCCCTGAGGAGACGTGCGCCCCGTGGCCCTCGTGGTGCAGAAGTACGGCGGTTCGTCCGTCGCCGATGCCGCGTGCGTCAAGCGGGTCGCGCAGCGCATCGTGGCCTCGAAGAAGAACGGTTACGACGTGGTCGTCGTCGTGTCCGCGATGGGCGACAGCACCGACGAGCTGATCGAGCTGGCCGAGCAGGTCTCGCCGCACCCGCCGGCGCGCGAGCTGGACATGCTGCTCACCGCTGGGGAGCGCATCTCGATGGCCGTCCTGGCGATGGCGATCTCCGACCTCGGGGTCGAGGCCCGCTCGTTCACCGGAAGCCAGGCCGGGGTCATCACCGACGCGGTGCACGGCAAGGCGCGGATCATCGACGTGACCCCTGGCCGGATCCGGAGCGCGCTCGACAAGGGCGCCGTCGCGATCGTGGCCGGGTTCCAGGGCGTCAGCCAGGACACGAAGGACATCACCACCCTCGGCCGCGGCGGCTCGGACACGACCGCGGTGGCGCTGGCCGCCGCGCTCGACGCCGAGGTCTGCGAGATCTACACCGACGTCGACGGGGTGTTCTCGGCCGACCCGCGCATCGTCCCGAGGGCCCGGCGCCTCGACCGCATCACCTACGAGGAGATGCTGGAGATGGCGGCCAGCGGGGCCAAGGTCCTGCACCTGCGCTGCGTCGAGTACGCCCGGCGCTTCGACCTGCCGATCCACGTACGGTCCTCGTTCAGCGATCGCGAGGGCACCTGGGTGGTCTCCGACCGCAGCACCGGACAAGAGAGGGAAGACGTGGAGCAGCCGATCATCTCGGGGGTCGCCCACGACCGCAGCGAGGCCAAGGTGACGGTCGTCGGCGTCCCCGACCGGCCGGGCGAGGCCGCGGCCATCTTCGAGACCGTGGCCGGGGCCGAGGTCAACATCGACATGATCGTCCAGAACGTGTCGGCCGAGCTCACCGGGCGTACGGACATCACCTTCACGCTGCCCAAGAGCGAGGGCGACCGCGCGATGGCGGCTCTGGCCGCGCGGCAGGACGACATCGGGTTCGAGTCGCTGAAGTACGACGCCGGTATCGGCAAGATCTCCCTGGTCGGCGCCGGCATGCGCTCGCACCCGGGCGTCTCGGCCACGTTCTTCCGGGCGCTGGCCGACGCCGACGTCAACGTCGAGCTGATCTCGACGTCCGAGATCCGCATCTCGGTGGTCTGCCGGGAGTCGGCGGTCAACGCCGCGGTGGAAGCGGTGCACACCGCGTTCGGCCTGGACGCCGAGAGCGGCGAGGCCGTCATCTACGGAGGGACCGGTCGATGACCGCGCGCAGCCGGAACAGCAAGCCCACGCTGGCGGTCGTCGGTGCCACCGGCGCCGTCGGAACCGTCATGCTCGACCTCCTCTCGACCCGCACCGACGTCTGGGGCGAGATCCGGCTGGTCGCCTCGGCGCGGTCGGCGGGCAAGCGGCTGTCCGTGCGTGGCGAGGACGTCGAGGTGCTGGCACTCGCGCCCCAGGTGTTCGACGGGGTCGACGTCGCGATGTTCGACGTGCCCGACGAGGTGTCCGCGCAATGGGCTCCCGTGGCGGCCGCCCGAGGTGCGGTGGCGGTGGACAACTCCGGCGCCTTCCGGATGGATCCTGACGTGCCGCTCGTCGTGCCAGAGGTCAATCCCGAGCAGGCCCGCGTACGACCCAAGGGGATCATCAGCAACCCCAACTGCACGACGCTGTCGATGATCGTTGCGGTCAGTGCGCTGCACCGGCGCTACGGGCTCCGTGAGCTCGTCGTCGCGTCCTACCAGGCCGCGTCCGGAGCAGGGCAGGCGGGCATCGACACGCTCCGCGCGCAGCTGGTCAAGGCGGCCGACGACCCGGACATCGGGACCCGTCCCGGCGATGTCCGCCAGGTCGTCGGGGACTTCGGTCCGTTCCCGGCACCGCTGGCGATGAACGTGGTGCCCTGGGCCGGCTCCCTGCGCGACGGCGGCTGGTCGAGCGAGGAGCTCAAGGTCCGCGGCGAGTCGCGCAAGATCCTCGGGCTGCCCGACCTCAAGGTCTCAGCCACCTGCGTACGCGTCCCGGTGATCACCACCCACTCTCTCGCCGTGCATGCCGTCTTCGAGCGCGAGCCGTCGCAGGCCGACGCGCAGCAGATCCTGCGGGACTCCGCGGGGGTGCTGCTGGTCGACAACCCCGAGCTGGGTGAGTTCCCCACGCCGGCCGACGCGGTGGGCACCGACCCGACGTGGGTGGGCCGGGTACGCACCTCGCTGGACGACCCGTACGCACTGGAGCTGTTCGTGTGCGGGGACAACCTGCGCAAGGGCGCTGCGCTCAACACCGCCCAGATCGCCGAGCTGGTCGCGGCCGAGCTCTGACCCGGCAAGGGCGCTGGCGCTCGCCACCAAACGGCCGGCCCACGGGTGTCGATTCCCATCGGTGCCGTACGTCGTGATGATGTGACGGCGGCACGAGGCCGCCAGCGACCCGACGGAGACCTCTGATGCGCTACATGCTGCTGATCTTCACGAACCCGGAGAACTGGGCCGTTCTGAGCGAGGCCGAGACCGGCGCGATGTACGGCGAGTACGCCGCGTTCACCCAGCGGATCGTCGACTCCGGCGAGTTCGTCTCTGGCGACCCGCTGCAGGGCCCGGAGACGGCGACGACGGTACGGGTCCGAGCCGGCGCACGCTCGAGCACGGACGGTCCGTTCGTCGAGACCAAGGAGCACCTGGCCGGCTACTACGTCGTCGAGTGCGCGAGCCTGGACCGGGCGCTGGAGCTGGCGGCCGAGATCCCGGACGCGAAGTTCTCCGGCATCGAGGTGCGGCCGCTCGCCGACATGACGATGCCGAGCTAGTCGAGCGGTTCGCTCGGGCGAGGACCGAGACGTCGATGGCCGAGGGCGCGGGGGTGACCGAGGACCTGTTCCGATCCGAGTCGGTACGGGTCCTCGGTTCCCTCATGCGCCGGTTCGGCAACCTGGACCTCGCCGAGGACGCCTACCAGGACGCGTGCGTCGCCGCGCTGGAGACGTGGCCGCGGGACGGTACGCCGGCCAACCCCGGTGCCTGGCTCACGACCGTGGCCGGCAACCGGGCGCTCGACCGGATCCGCCGCGAGTCGGCGAGGCTGCCCAAGGAGGTCGAGGCCTCCGGGCTGCGACCGGGCTGGGGCCGGCGGGCCGCCTCCGCGCTCGAGGCCATCGACCTGACGGCCGGGCTGGAGGTTGACGGCGAGCCCGTCGACGCCCCGCTCGCCGACGACCAGCTGCGGCTGCTGTTCCTGTGCTGCCACCCCGCCCTCGCGTCCGAGGCGCAGATCGCGCTGACGCTTCGTACCGTCGGCGGACTCACGACCGGCGAGATCGCGCGTGCCTACCTGGTCCCGGAGTCGACGATGGCCCAGCGCCTCGTCCGCGCCAAGCGAAAGATCGTGCTCGCCGGGATCCCGTTCCGGCTGCCCGAGGGGGACGAGCTGGCGGCCCGTACTGCGGCCGTCCTGCAGGTCGTCTACCTGGTCTTCAACGAGGGGTATGCGGCCAGCGGTACCGACACCGTGGTCCGCACCGACCTGTGCGTCGAGGCGGTACGGCTGTCGGCGCTGCTGGAGCAGCTGCTGCCGAAGGACGCCGAGGTCATCGGCCTCCGGGCCCTGCTGCTGCTGCACGACGCGCGCCGGGCCGCCCGGGTGGACAGCACCGGGCGGCTTGTACCGCTGGACGAGCAGGACCGTGCGCAGTGGAGCTCGGCGCAGATCGCCCGCGGAGTCGCGATGGTGGAGCGGGCGCTGCAGCTCGGCCCGGTCGGCCCGTACCAGCTGCAGGCGTCGATCGCCGCCCTGCACGCCGAGGCTGAGTCGCCGCAGGCCACCGACTGGCCGCAGATCGTCGAGCTGTACTCGCTCCTGGCGCGCATCGCCCCCGGGCCGCTCGTGACGCTGAACCGGGGGGTGGCCGTGGCGATGTGCGACGGGCCGGCGGCCGGCCTCGCCCTGCTCGACGCCCTCGAAGGATCGGGCGAGCTGGCCGGGCACCACCGGCTGCCGTCGGCCCGCGCACACCTGCTGGAGCAGCTCGGCCGGCGTAGCGACGCGCTGGCCGCGTACGACGCCGCGCTGGCCCTGGTCGACAACTCACCGGAGCGGGCCTACCTCACCGAGCGCCGCTCCCGCCTCTCCCGCCCTTCCCCGCCGATCGAGACGCTAGGCGAGGATCCGTGACCTCGTCGGGTCGTACGGCGGCTTCAGGCTCAGCCGGGCGGTCACGTGCTGCTCGGCGCAGTCGACGACGAACGTGGTCGACGCGAGCCACTCCGCCGTGACACCGTCCGCATGGTCGACGACCGCGAGCCCCACCGCGCCGCCCAGGGTGTAGCCATAGCCGGCCGCCCGGACGTAGCCCACCCACCTGCCATCGACCAGCAGGGGCTCATTGCCGAACAGCTGGACGGCGGGGTCGTCGAGGACGAGCGACACCATGGCGCTTCTGCGGGCGCCAGCCGCGCGCCGGGCGAGCAACGCGTCGCGCCCGACGAAGCCGCCGGGCTTGTCCCAGGCGACGGCGAAGCCGAGGCCGGCCGTCACCGGGTCGTCGGTGTTGTCGATGTCCACGCCGAAGTCGCGGTAGCCCTTCTCGAGCCGCAGCCCGCCCATGGCTGCCAGGCCTACCGGCCGGATGCCGAGATCGGTGCCGGCGGCCATCAGCGAGTCGTAGAGCGCGGGCGCGTACTCGGTCGGTACGTGCAGCTCCCAGCCGAGCTCGCCGACGTACGTGACGCGCAGCGCGAGCACGCGGGCGTAGTCGAGCTCGATGGTCTGCGCGGTGAGGTACGGGAAGGCGTCGTTCGAGAGGTCGGCCGTGGTCAGCCGCGACAGCAGGTCGCGCGAGCGCGGTCCCTGGACGGACAGCAGGACCGTGCCCGAGGTGACGTCGGTGACGTAGACCTGTTCCCCAGCAACGGTTTCCCGCCGGATCATCGCGCGAACGCGGCGGTGGATGATGTCGGAGGCGACGACGAGGAACTGCTCGTCGTCGAGCCGGGTGACCGTGAGGTCGGCCTGGATGCCACCGGAATGGTCGAGCCACTGGGTGTAGACGACGCGGCCCACCTCGCGGGCCACGTCACCGGCCGAGAGCCGTCCCAGAACCGCCGCGGCGGCCGGTCCCTGGACGAGGTGCTTGGACATCAGCGTCATGTCCATGACACCCACCGCTTCGCGGACGGCCCGGTGCTCGGCGCCCACGAGGTCGAACGATGCCTGCCGCTCGAAGCTCATCGCGGGGTCGGCCGGGGTGACGCCGGGCCCCGCGAACCACTCCGGGTACTCCCAGCCGGCCGAGACGCCGAAGCGTGCCCCGGCCGCCATGAGCCGCTCGTGCAGCGGAGACCGCCGCACCCCTCTGGCCGTCGAGGGCGACCAGCCGGGGAAGGCCGCGTCGCCGAAGAGCACGCCGAGCTGCTCGACCGTACGTTCCGAGCGGAACCGGCGCGACACCTCGTGCGGCAGCGCCCGCTCGACCGCGTAGTGCGCCACGTCGACCGGCGGCACGCCGTCGACCAGCCACTGCGCGACGACCGATCCCACGCCGCCACCGAGCAGGATGCCGAGCGAGTTGAGCCCCGCGGCGACCCAGAAGTTGTCGAGCTCCGGCGCCGGCCCGAGCATCGGGTGCACGTCAGGGGTGAAGCTCTCCGGGCCGCAGAAGAACTTGCGGATGCCCACGTCGGTGAGCACCGGGATGCGCGCCATGGCCGCCTCGAGGTAGGGGCCGACGCGGTCCCAGTCGGGCGGCAGCTCGCCGAAGGCGAACTCGCGCGGCGCGCCGTCGATGCACCACGGCCCGGCCACCGGCTCGAACAGGCCGACGAGCAGCCCGTCGCCCTCCTCGCGGTAGTACCCGTACCGGTCCGGGTCCTCGATGACCGGGAGGTCGCGGTGGACGCCCTCGAACGGCTCGGTCAGCAGGTAGTAGTGCTCGGCGGCCTGGAGCGGCACGTCGACCCCGGCCAGTGCCCCCACCTCGCGCCCCCACAGGCCTGCGCAGTTGACGACGTACTCGGCCTCGACCGTGCCGCGGTCCGTCACGACCCCCGTGACGCGGCCGCCGGTTCGGGTGAAGCCGGTGACCGGAACGCCCTCGACGATCCGGGCGCCGCCCATGCGCGCACCCTTGGCCAGCGACATGCAGACGTCGACCGGGTTGGCCCGGCCCTCGTCGGCGACATGGAACCCGGCGAGGATGTCGTCGACCTTGGCGAACGGCCACATCGCCGCGACCTCAGCGGCGGAGATCTCGTTGTCCTCGACGCCGAACCCGCGCGCGAACGCGGCCTCGCGGCGCAGCGCTTCCAACCGGGCCGGGGTCGTCGCGAGCGAGATGTGCCCGATCGGCCGGAATCCGGTGGAGAGTCCGGTCTCCTGCTCCAGTCCCGCGTACAGGTCCCGCGAGTAGCGGCTCATCCACAGCGCGGTCTCGTCGGCCATGCCGGCCGAGGTGATGAGGCCGGCGGCGTGCCAGGTGGTCCCTGACGTCAGCTGGTGCCGCTCGAGCAGCAGCACGTCCCGCCAGCCGAGCCTGGTCAGGTGGTAGGCGACGCTCGCCCCGATGACCCCGCCGCCGACGATGACGACCTGAGCGCGTTCGGGCAGCGACGACGAGGGGGAGGCGGGCGTGACGGTCATGGCTGAATCATCGTTCAATACCCGCCCCCCGCGCTAGGCCTGACGATTCGTTTGATCTACTACGCCGAATCGTCCAGCTAGTGGCCTCACCCGAAGGCGAACACCACCGTGACGGTCACGGTCACGTCCTGGGACCCGGCGGCGATCGGCGCGGACGCAGCGCCAGAGACCGCCACGGGCGACATCGTGTCGTACTGGTAGACGGGCGACGGGTTCGTGACGACCTCGGAGATGCTGATGACGGATCCGAGGGAGCGACTCGCGGCTCGCGCGTACTGCTCGGCCTTCGTCTTCGCGTCGACGAACGCGTGGTCCCGGGCGGCCGAGACGAGGGCGCCGGTGTCCTCGAGGTCGAGGCTGATCCCGTTGATGCGTACGGAGTTCCCGCCGGCCGCGGCGGCGGACGTGATCACCTGGCCGGCCTTGCCGAGGTCACGCAGCTTGGCGGTGACGCCTTCGGTCACGACGTACCCGTGCGGGATCGGCTGGCCGGACTTGCCGTACGAGTAGTCCGGCTGGATGGACAGGCCCGAGGTCTGGAGGTCCTTGTCGGCCACGCCTCCGGCCCGCAGCGCCTTCTGCACCCTGGCCTCGATCGTGCTGGCGCTGCCGAGCGCCGCGGAGACGCTGCTGCCGTTGGCCGTGACGCCGAGGTCCAGCACGAGCGTGTCGGGCTTGCCCGTCACCTTGCCGAGGCCGGTGACGGTGATCCCGCTCGGCTGGCTGGTGCCGGTGGGCCCGGCCGCGACGGCTGAACCGCCGGTGCCCGCCGCGCCGTTCCCCGACGTGGTGGCAGCGGAGGCGACCGATCCGCCGCTGTGCCAGGTACCCAGGAGGTACGCGACGATGAACGCGAGGGCCACGATGATGGCGGTGGCCGTCCGCCGAGGCGTCAGTGTGATCGTCATGGCGGTGGGACGGCTGCCGAAGGCGAGCGGTTCCGTCCGCATGCAGATGCGCCGCCTGCGCGGCCACCCGGGAGGTGGGGTTCATGGAGGGGTTGCACCGGCTGGTCGGCTTCGGTGACCACGTCTACGTAGCGACGTCGCGGCGCTACCTCACGCTGTCCACCGTCGTCCTCGACGGTCAGGGTGGTGCGCTGGTCGTCGACCCCGCCTGGGACGAGGACGAGCTGGCGGCGATACCAGCCGACCTTCTGGCGCTCGGGCTGGTGGCCGTGGCCGGGCTGGCGACGCACGTCCACTACGACCACGTCCTGTGGCACCCCGACCTCGGTACGGTCCCGCGCTGGACCTCACCGTGGACGGCCAAGGCGGTGGTCGACCACCGGGACGAGGTGCTCCGCCCGCTCCTCGGCGACCTGCCCGACGAGCTCCTCGGGCTGGCGGCTCGGCTCGAGCCCCTGCCGGACCGCGCAACGGCTCCGCCCACCTACGTCGTGCCCTGGTCCGGCCCGGAGCTGCTCTGCCACCAGCACGACGCGCACGCGCCTGCCCACATCGCGGTCGAGATCGTAGCCGCGCGCGTCCTGCTGGCCGGTGACATGCTCAGCGACGCCGAGCTGCCGATGCCGGACGACCACGACATGACGCTGGAGCCGTACCTCGCCGGGCTCGACCTGCTGGCGCCGATCGTCGCCCGCGTCGACCTCCTCGTGCCGGGGCATGGCACGCCGACGTACGAACCAGTCGCACGGCTCGACGCCGACCGGCGGTACCTGGACGCTGTCCTCTCGGGGCGACGGGTCGACGACGCGCGGCTCGGCTACCCGGACATGGCCGAGCTGCACGAGGCCAACCTGCGCCGGGCCCGAGGCGAGCCGGCCCTCGGTGAGCCTGTCTAGGGAGCCGCGCTGATCACCTTGACCGAGCTGCTGCCGTCGACGACGTAGACCTTGCCGGTCAGCGGGCTCGCTGCGACGTCGAGGGGCGACCCCCCGACGTGCACCCTCGCGACGACGTGCAGCGTGCATCCGTCCACGACGTAGACGGCGCCGGCGTCGTAGCTCGCCACGAAGACCAGATGGGTCTGCGGGTCGACTGCCACTGCCAGGGACGTGCCGCCGTGGGCCGCGTCGACGTGCACCCGGCCGACGACCCGGGCGGTCCGGACGGAGATCTCGGTGAGGGTGTCGTCCTGGGGGCTCGTCACGTAGACGAGCCCGGACCGCTGGTCGATGCCGACGTCGCCGCCGGCACGGCCCAGCGCGACCGTCGACGTGACCTTGTTCGTACGCTCGTCCACGACCCAGACCGAGCTGCCGCCGACGAGGAACACCTTGTGGGCCAACGGGTCCACGGCGAGCTGGAGCGGCTGGTCGGGCAAGGTGATCCTCGCGCGCACCTGGTGCGTCACCACGTCGGCGACGGTGACGACATCGTCGTACACGCTGGTGGCGTACACGCGTCCGGTCACCGGGTCGACGGCCACCGCACCCGGCGCCCCCAGCCCGAGCGGGCCGGCGACGTCGATCACGGTCGCGACGTGCGTGGCCTCGTCGACGGCATACAGGTCGTCGTCGATCCCGGCGGCGAGCACCGTGCGCGTCGTCGGGTCGTCGGCCAGCCCGTACTCGCCGCAGCAGGGACCGTGGAGGGTCGCGCCGAGGGAGCCGGAAGCCCTGATCGCCGTGATGCGGCCGTCGTTGCCGTTGCCCACGTAGGCCGTGCCCGTACGGGAGTCGGCGGTCACGAGGACGGCACCGCCGGGCACGTGCACGGCGGTCACCGGGAAGGGGCTTGCCGCCAGAGCCGGCCCAGCCGTGAGCGGCAAGGCGCAGAGCGCGGCTGCGGCCAGCAGGGCGGCGGGCAGCACCGCTACGAGCCGGTGTCGGATCATCGGAGTCCCCCTTCGTGCGGTCGTCGGGGCGTCAGGTCGAGCGTCCCACGCGAGGAGAGGCGGCCGGACCGGCTCTACGTACAAACTTGCGTGCACTCCTTGACAGGCGCTCCGGCGCGCGAGGACCGTGATCGTCGCGGCCCGACCACGGAGGCGGGGGTCTGGCCGGTTGCGCACCAGCGGAGGTCGCCTTGTCGTCTGCACTCCGCGCCGCGACGCGCGGCGCCACCCTCGCCTGTGCCGTGTTCGCCGGCTGCCTCGCCGTCGCCGCGTGCGGCTCGTCCAGCGCGCCGAGCCCGGCCGCGTCGACCGCACCGGCGAGCGCGGCCGCCTCGTCTCCGGCCGCGTCGGCTGCCGGGTCCACCGCTGCGGCGGCCGGCCAGGTGCCCACGTCGTGCGCGGCGGTCCCCGAGTCGCTGATCGCGTCCTACGCCGGCGCCGTCAAGTTCGTGACCTCGCTCGGGCACGCCGGTCAGGTCAGCTGCGAGTTCGCGAGCGCCGACGCGAAGAGCATCGTCATCGTGAACATCGGTCAGGGCACGCCCGCGCTGTTCGCGGTCGCCAAGGCGGCGGCCGCCGGAGGGGGCCGGACGATCACGCCCATCACAGGCCTCGGGGCGCAGGCGTTCAGCATCAGCAGGGCCGGTGTGGTCCGCGGCGTGGAAGCGCTGACCGACTCGAACCTGCTCGTGTCGGTCACCTCGACGTTGACCGCGACGCAGGACGAGTCGCTGATCAAGGCGCTGATGCAGCTGTTCTGACGGGGCCCGTCGGCGACAGGACGGCGTTCCGGTCGTCAGGGCGGCCGAGGCGTACGCTGCCCGCAGCCAACGCGAGGGAGCGGTCATGCCAGCCTTGAGGATCCGCGCGGGCCTGCTCGGGTGCGTGACGATCGCTGCCACGGTGACCGCGCTCCTCGTCCCGGCATCGGTGGCGTCCGCGGCGTCCGTGACTCCGGCTGCGACCACTGCGGCGCTCTGCCATCCCTCCAGCGGGCACGCGGCCTCCCTGCCCTCGCAGGGCAGCTTCGTGATCGGTGAAGGGCGGGTCTGGGAGGTCGCCGGCTGCGCTCTGCTGTACGTGTCGTCGTGGACGCCGTTCGGAGGTGGGCACCCCATCACCGCCATCTCGACGGCTGACTTCCTCGCCGCGGTCGGCAACAAGATCGCCGACGGTGTCTTCATCCGCACGTTGCAGGACGGTCGGGTCTATCGCACGGTCGGCGGGGCACCGGTCTACGTGTCCACCTGGGCGGCGTTCGGTGGACCGCAGGCGTCGGTCCCGATCGACGGGGCCGACCTCAGCCATGCCGGACTCGGCTTCCCGTGGTTCGCGGTGAGCTCCTCGCCCTCGTCCTTGACGCCGCAGTTCGTACGCACCCAGGTCGGGCGGGTCTACGAGATCGCCCACGGCACCCCGCTATACGTGACCAGCTGGGCGTCCCTCGGTGGTCCCCGGCCGACTGTGCTCGTCGACGAGACCGCCATCGATCGAGCCGGTGACCCGGGTCCGTGGCGGTTCCTCCACCGCTACCTCGCCGACGGGGACTTCCTGGAGGCGATCTTCTTTCCCGGCGACATCGTCGAGATGTACGTGATCGCCGGCGGCGCACCGATCTACCTTCCGACGCTGGCCAACCTGCCCGCGGTCGACGTCGTCATCAAGATCAGCCATGACACCGTCGCGCGCGCCGGGAGCGGCGTCCAGTACGACCACCTGAGGGCCCAGCCGGTCGACGGGACGTTCCTGTACGGCGTCTACGGTTCGACCGGAGGCCCCGGCATCCCGTCGCCGCTGTTCCACACGTACTGGACCAGTGGCGGTGCCGCTGTTCCAGTGACGAACGCTGCCAGCTGTCCCGGCGGTGGGGTCGCCATCGAGGACGAGGCCGTCGTGAAGGCCGGGACCGGCGGACGGTACGACCACCTGGCCGCCCTGCCGGCGCACCCGCCGACGCCGCCCTGCTAGCTGCCGCCCTGCTAGCTGCCGGCCAGCTGCGGCCAGCTGCCGGCTAGGTCGCAGGCCCCTGCTCGGCTGCGTCCTCGCGCTTCTCGACCACCCGTCGAACGTGCGGCAGCTCGGGGGTCTTCGCCGCATCGCGCCTGGAATCAGTCGTCGCCGGCGGAGCCGAGTGCTCGGCCAGCAGGCTGCCTCGCAACGACTCGTACACCGCCAGGCCCTGTCCGACCACGCCGGTGATCGTCTGGCCGACGCCCTCGGCCCCGTTGAGGACCGTGAGGTTCGCTCCGGACAGGCTGCCCGCCGCGGCGCTGACCAGCTGGGGGAGCACGTCGATGAGCTTGTTGGCGGCGATGAGCGCCTGGTTGCCGTCGTTCAGAGCCTCGGCGCGGGCGTTGATCGCGTCGGCCTCTGCCGCGGCCACCGTCCGCTGCGAGTAGGCCTCGCCGTCGGCTGCCAGCTTGGCCGACTCGGAGGCGGCTGCTGCCGCCACCTTGACCGCATCGCCCTCGGCGTCGGCCAGGGTGCGCCGCTTGTGCGACTCCGCCTCGGCGGACAGCTTCGTCGTGTCACGGCTCGCCTCGGCGAGGGTGCGCTGCCGGTAGGCCTCGGCCTCGGTCTTGAACTTCGTCGTGTCGCGCTCGGCTTCGGCGAGGGTGCGCTGGCGGTAGGCCTCCGCGTCCGCCGGACGGCGTACCTCGGCCTCGAGCTTCTTCTCCGTGAGGGCGGCCTCGCGCTCGGCGAGCAGGGTCTGCTGGGCGATGACCTCCTGAGTCGCCTGTGCCTGGGCGAGCGGACCGGACTGCGCCGCCCTCGCCTTGGCCTGCTCGACCTCTGCGGCAAAGCCGGCCTGCTTGATCTCGGTGTCCCGGACGTACTCGGCCCGGAGCGCGGCCGCCTCCTGCTCGCGCTGGGTCGCCTCCTGGTCGGCCTTCGCGGCGGCGATCCGCGCGGCCGAGGCGACGGCGGCGGCGTGCGGTGCCGCGATGTTGGTGATGTACCCGGTCGAGTCCTCGATCTCCTGGACCTGGAGGGAGTCGACGACGATGCCGAGCTTCTCCATCTCGCCGTGGCTCCCGTCGCGGACCTCCTGGGCGAGCCGGTCGCGCTCGCGGATGATCTCCTCGACAGTCAGGCTGCCGATGATCGAGCGCAGGTGGCCGGCGAAGATCCGTCCGACCAGCTCCTCCATGCGGTCCTGCTCGGCGAGGAACCGGCGCGCCGCGTTGGCGATCGACACCGGGTCGTCGCCGACCTTGAACGCCGCCACGGCGCGGATCGACAGCGTGATGCCCTGCGTGGTGACGCAGTCCTCGGCGATCTCCGACTCTCGAAGCGACAGCGAGAGGATGCGGGCCTTCTGCTTCACCGGGAGGACGAAGCTGCCGTGCCCGGTGACGATGCGGAACTGCGTGTCCCCGGTCCGCCGGCGGGAGCCCGAGATCAGCAGGGCCTCGTTCGGTGCGGGTACGTGCCAGAACAACATGGGGAGCTCCTCGAGCTGTGGGCGTTACGGGCAGGGCGTGACGGTGACCGAACGGGCGGAGCGCGACTCCACCACGATCACCCGGGCGTTCTTGGCAACGGGCTCGTCGCAGTAGGCCGAGAAGCCCTCGGTCCCGCCGCGTACCGGGAGCAGGACCTCACCGGGCCGCTCGACCGTGATGGGAACCGTCACGTAGCCGATCGTGCCGATCAGCTGCTGGTCGAGATCCTCTGCCACTTCCCCCGCCTCGCCTGACGCACGTCCTTCGTGCGGACCCCTTCACAGTAGACCGCCGCTAGTGCCGCCGCCGGAGGACGACAAGGCTCACCGTGTATGCCAGACCGCCGACCGCTGCGATGACTCCGTACCCGCCGATGTTGCCGCCGTCCCGTGCGGCGGACACGATCGCACCGATGATCGCGGCGAGCCCCATGGCCAGTCCTGCGAACGCGGTGGCGTCCTGGTCGAGCCGGCGCTGCCGCTCGTCGCCACCGGCACGCAGGATGGCACCGGTGTCGCTGTCCCGGCCCGACCAGACGTATGCGACGGCGGCGGCGACGGCGTAGAACGCCACGAGCCCCACTGCGAGCCCGTGCTGGCCGCCGATCCAGGTGGCGACGGCCAGGCCGCCGCCACCGACGACCAGCACGGCTGCGGTCGCGCCCCGATGGCCGGTCACGGTCTGGGTCATGACTCCTCCTCGTCCGGGCTGAAGATGTCCTCGACGGCGCTCTCGAAGGCCCGGGCTATCGCGAAGGCCAGGGGCAGCGACGGCAGGTAGCGGCCCGTCTCGATCGAGTTGATCGTCTGCCGGGACACCCCGAGCGCGGCGCCGAGGTCGGCCTGAGAAAGGCCACCTGCTGTACGCAGCTCGCGGACCCGGTTCTTCACGGTGTCAAGCATGCTTGACACGGCTCAAGGTGTCAAGGGTCCTTGTCACTCCAGCGCGCCGCCTGGGTATGTTCCTCGCGTGACGCGACCGACCCACGACCTGCTGTTCGGCTCGTTCATCACCCCGTCGGCGGGGAGCCCGGAGGTCGCGGTCGCGCTGGCACAGCTGTCCGAGCGGGTCGGGCTGGACCTGGTCACGTTCCAGGACCACCCGTACCTGCCGCAGTTCGTCGACACGTGGACGCTGCTGTCCTACGTCGCGGCTCGCACCGACGTGATCCGCCTCGCGCCCAACGTGCTCAACCTGCCGCTGCGGCAGCCGGTCGTCCTCGCCAGGAGCGCGGCCAGCCTCGACCTTCTCAGCGATGGGCGCTTCGAGCTGGGCATCGGCGCAGGCGCGTTCTGGGACGCCATCGAGGCCTCGGGTGGACGCCGTCTCTCCGCTGGCCAGGCGATCGCGGCGCTGGAGGAGGCCATCCACATCGTGCGCGAGGTGTGGGCAGCGGACGAGCGCGGCGGCGTGCGCGCCGACGGCACCTACTACCAGGTCGCGGGCGCGAAACGCGGGCCCGCTCCGGCGCACGACATCGCGGTGTGGGTCGGCGCGTACAAGCCTCGGATGCTCGCCCTCGTCGGCCGGGTAGCGGACGGCTGGTTGCCGTCGCTGTCCTACCTCGACGGCATCGAGCAGCTCGCGGACCTGAACGCCGTCATCGACGAGGCTGCGTCGTCGGCCGGCCGCGACCCCGCCGGGATCCGGCGGCTGCTCAACATCAACGGGTCGTTCGGGACGGCGTCGAAAGGCCTGCTGCAGGGGCCGGCGGACCAGTGGGTCGAGGAGCTCACCGGCATCGCGCTCGACTACGGCACGAGCGCGTTCATCCTGGGCTCCGACGACCCTCGGATGCTCCAGGTGTTCGCGCAGGAGGTGGCCCCGGCAGTCCGCGAGGCCCTGGTCGACGACGTTCCACCTGACGATTCGTTTGATCTAGCACCACCAATCGTCAGGTCTAACCGCACCCAGATCTGGGACGAGGCGGAGCGACCGCACGGGCCGGATCCCGAGCCCGGTCGTACGTACACCGCGCGCGGCCGTGCCGTCGGCGCCCACCTGGTCGAGGTGCACGACCACCTGCGCCGCGAGCTGGACCAGGTGCGCGACCTCGTCCGGCAGGTGCGCGAAGGGATCGTCGAGATCGGTGCGGCACGGTCGACGCTCAACGAGATGGCCCTTCGGCAGAACAGCTGGACGCTCGGCGGCTTCTGCGAGTCCTACTGCCGGGTGGTCACCGGCCACCACTCGCTCGAGGACGAGGCGGTGTTCCCGCACCTGCGGGCGAGCGACCCGCGTCTCGCGCCCGTGATCGACCGCCTCGAGGAGGAGCACCGCGCGATCCACCACGTGCTCGACCAGGTCGACGCGTCGCTCGTGCACCTGGTCGCCCACCCGGACGACGTCGACCGGGTGGGCGACGCTGTGGATCTGCTTGCCGACACCCTGCTCTCGCACCTGTCGTACGAGGAGCACGAGCTCGTAGAACCGTTGACCCGCCTAGGCTTCTACGACAACCAGGTCTGAGGCGAGGCCCCTGCCGAGGGGCAGGTAGTGGTGGGCGTGGCCCTCGACGTGAACGCGCGGCACCAGCCGCTCGAACGCCGACGGCAGCCACCAGTTGCGCGCACCGAGGAGGTGCATGACCGCCGGTACGAGCAGCATCCGGACCACAGTCGCATCGATGAGGATCGCCGCTGCCATGCCGATGCCGATCACCTTGAGCACGACCATCTGGCTCGGGATGAACGCCGCGAACACGGCGATCATGATGGCGGCCGCGGCAGTGATGACTCGGGCGGTGCCGGCCAGCCCCTGCACGATCGCCGTGGCGTTGTCGCCCGTACGCAGCCAGGACTCCCTCATCCGGGCCACGAGGAACACCTCGTAGTCCATCGAGAGGCCGAAGAGGACCGCGAACATCAGTACGGGTACGAAGGCCGGAAGCGGTGTCGGGTTGTCGATGCCGAACAGCCGGCCGAACCACCCGCCCTGGAGGACCAGGGCCACGACGCCGTAGGCAGCCGCGACCGACAGCAGGTTCATGGCGGCTGCCTTGACAGCGACCACGACGCTGCGGAACGCGACGAGCAGCAGCAGCATCGAGAGCAGCACGACACCACCGATGAGCAACGGGATCCGCTTGACGATGTTGCTCGTGCTGTCGATCGCGGTCGCGGTGACGCCGCCGACGTGCACGGTGAGGCCGGTTCCCGATGTCGCCGCCGGGAGGACGGAGTCGCGCAGGTGCCGGACGAGGTCCTCCGTGGCCGGGTTCTGCGGCCCGGTCGTCGGGAGCACCGTGAACACCGCGGTGTCTCCGGCCGGGTTGAGCCGCGGCGGGGTGACTGCGGCGACGCCGGGCACGTGGCCGAGCGAGCCGACCAGCCGGGTGACGGCGGTCTCCGCGGTCCCGGGAGCCAGCTCGGCCACGACGAGCAGCGGACCGTTCGCGCCGGGGCCGAACGCCTGCGCTGTCAACGTGTATGCCGTGCGCCCCGAGGTGCCGAGCGCGTCGTTTCCGGCGTCGGGGAAGCCGAAGCGGGTACCGAGGAACGGCGACGCGAGCAGCAGGAGCGTCGCCACGCCGACCAGCGTCGCTGCCACCCGGTGCCGCTGAACGTACCGGCTCCATCGCATCCAGCCACGACCTGCCGCGGCGCCGGCTGGAGCCACCTGCGAGGCGGCGGCGCTCGCAGTGCGACGCCGGCGCGGCAGAGGGATGCGCAGGCGGTCGATGCGTGGGCCCAGGTAGCCGAGCAGCGCCGGGAACAGCGTCATGGCGGCGAGCAGCACGACGACCACAGCGGCGATCGTGACGACCGCGGCGCCGCGCATGAACGACAGCCCCATCGCGAACAGGCCGAGCATGCTGACCACGACCGTGCTGCCGGCGAGAAGGACCGCCCGCCCGGCCGTGTCCAGCGTCGCGACGGTCGCCGTCTCCGGGTCGAGGCCCTCGGCCCGCCACTCGCGGAAGCGGGTGACCATGAGCAGGGCGTAGTCGATGCCGACGCCGAGGCCGATCATCGTTGCGAGCGAGGTCGCCCAGTCGGGTACGGGCATGACGGCCGCGATGAGTCCGGTGAGACCCGAGCTGACGCCGAGCCCGGCGAGTGCCACGAAGAGCGGCAGCCCGGCGGCCACGACCGTGCCGAACGTGATCAGCAGGATGAGCGCCGCTGCCAGCAGGCCGAGGCCCTCGGAGCCGATCTGGCCCTGCTGCGCCGCCTCGACGGTCTGCCCGCCGAGGGCGACCTGCAGGCCGGCGTGCTGCGCCGCGTCGGCGATCGACATGAGCTTCTCCGTGGCGGGTACCGGCATGTCCGCCGGGTTGGTGACGTCGAGCCGGAGCGTGGCCAGCGCCGTCGTCCCGTCGGTCGAGATCGACCCCGGGGTCGTGTACGGGTCGAGCACGCCGGCCACGTGCGGCTGCTGCCCCAGCGTGGCGAGCAGGGACTCGACCCGGGCCTTCGTCGCCGCTGCGCTGATCGAGCCGGAGCTGTGCGCGACCACGGAGATCGTGTCGCCGGACTGCGCCGGGAACCGCTGCAACAGCAGGGACTGCGCCTGCTGGGAGTCCGAGCCGGGCGCGGTGTAGTCGGCGCTGAACGTCCCGGCGAAGGCCGTCGACAGGCCGCTGACGAGGACGAGCGCCGCGACCCAGACGGCGACGGTGCGACCGCGCCGGCGGTAGGTCAGCCGCGCCAGCCGGCCGAGCGGCCCCGGGGTCGGCGGCGGCGAGCCGGCTGCGTCCTGGTGAGGGGTCGAGACCGTGGCGGTCTGGGTCATGACGGCTCCTTGCCGAGGTGATGGACCATGACGTGAGTGATGAGGCATAACCAAACCGCACCGACCAGGTTCTGTCAAGGGGCTTCACTTGAGTGAATGTGCGTTACTCTTGGCGCATGGACACGGCTACCGCCCCGTCGCGCCGAGAGCGCGCCCGGGCCGCGACGATGGCAGAGATCAAGCAGACGGCGCTCGAGCTGATGCGCGAGCAGGGCCACACCGACGTCCGGTTCAGCGACATCGCGCGGGCGATGGGGCTCACCCCGCCCGCGCTGTACCGCTACTACGCCGACCGCGACGAGCTGTTGACCGAACTGATCACCGACGCCTACCGCGACCTCGCCGATGCCCTCGTCGCACCGGTCCACCCGCAGGTGTCCCTCGACCCGCAGGCGCACCTGCTGCTGGTCGCCTCCGCCTACCGCGCGTGGGCGCGTGGCGAGCCGCACAAGTTCGCGCTGATCTTCGGGCCGCCCGTGCCCGGCTACGCCGCGCCCGAGGAGGGGCCGACCGTCGAGGCGGCGCAGGGTGCGATGGCCAACCTTGCCGCCGTCGTGCATCGGGCCGCCGCGCAGGGCGCCCTCGGCGACCCGATCGTCGCCGACGTCGATCCCGACACCTGGACCAGCCTGACGTCCGAGGAGAAGTCGGGGTCGGTCGGGGGCGACCTGCCGGTCGCGACCCACCAGGCGATGCTGCACGCATGGGCGGCGCTGCACGGGTTCGTGTGCCTGGAGGCGTACGGCCACTTCGACTGGTTCCCGGTCGAGGCGCGCGACGGGCTCTTCCGTACGCAGGTGCGTCTGGCCGGTCTCGCGATCGGCTTCCGCGACGCCTAAGCAAACGCTTATCTGACCATTGCCACGCCTTGGGGGCCCCGAGCATCATGAGCCCCGCATCACCGGCGACGGCGCCCGACGGCTCTGTCCAAGGGGAGGGGCGTGCGGCATGGCGGTCGAGTCGAGCGGGCACAGTCACGGGAACCCGCGGCTGTACGAGCTGATCGAGAACGCGCCGAAGACCGGCAAGAGTCCCACCGTGTGGGCATGGCCCGAGCTGATCGACTTCCTGAAGATCGCCGGCCAGCCCGTGCAGGGGCCATGGCCGCCGCACCAGCAGCCGCGTCCCGATCCCGAGGACGACTCGATGCCGGTCGCGGTGCCCGACCCGCACCAACCCTGACCGGCTGTTCTCCCCGTACCCGCTCAGAGGAGGCTCGCGTGTATCCGTCTCGGTTCCGCTACGAGGCTCCACACTCGCTCGACGAGGCGATCGACCTGATGTCGCGCGGCGGCGGCGAGGCGAAGGTGCTGGCCGGTGGTCAGAGCCTCGTGCCGCTGCTGAAGCTGCGGTTCGCCGCCCCAGAGGTCCTCGTGGACATCAACAACATCCCGGGCCTCGGCCACCACCGCGCAGAGGCGGACGGCACCATCCGCGTCGGCGCGCTCTGCCGGCACGCCGACCTGGAGCGGTCGGCCATCCTCACCGATCGGCAGCCGACGATGGCGGCGGCCGCGCCGCTGATCGCCGACCCGATCGTCCGGAACCGCGGCACCCTGGTCGGCTCGCTCTGCCACGCCGACCCGCAGGGCGACTGGGCGTCGGTCATGACCGCGCTGGGCGGCCACGTCGTCGCGCAGGGGACCAAGGGGAAGCGCAACATCCCGGTCGCGCAGTTCGTCAGCGGCCCGTTCCAGAACGTCCTCGCGTACGACGAGATCGCGATCGAGGCCGTGGTCCCTGCGCCGAAGGGCACGCCGGCCGGCGGCTACCTCAAGCTGGAGCGCCGGGTCGGGGACTTCGCGACGGCAGGTGTTGCCATCGCGATCGAGACCTCTGGCGAGCTGGTCACCCGCGCGGGCATAGCGCTGACAGGTGTGGGCGGTTCGACGATCGAGGCTACGGAGGCCGGCCGTGCGCTGGTGGGGTCGGCGCTCTCGATGGCTTCGATCGAACGGGCTGCGGACCTCGCCGCTGAGGCCGCGCGGCCGAGGACCGACCACCGCGGCAGCGCCGAGTACAAACGGCACATCGTCCGCACGTTCGTCGTACGCATCCTGACCCGGGTCAGCGAGTCCGCGGAGAGGGCGGCCTGACATGAGCAGCCTGTACGAGGAGATCAGACCTGACCCGGGCAGCGACGTCCCGACCCGCCGCGTCACGATCACCGTGAACGGCGAGAAGCGGACGGCGGAGATCGAGCCGCGCCTGCTGCTCGCCCACCTGATCCGGCAGGGGTTCCGCCTGACCGGCACGCACACCGGGTGCGACACCTCCAACTGCGGGGCGTGCACCGTGCTCTTCGACGGCAAGCCGATCAAGAGCTGCACGATGCTCGCGGTGCAGGCCGACGGGCACGACGTCACCACGGTGGAGGGCCTCGCCACGGCGAGCGAGCTGCACCCGGTGCAGGAGGGGTTCAAGGACGAGCACGGGCTCCAGTGCGGGTTCTGCACTCCAGGGATGATGCTGACCGCCAAGGCCCTGCTCGACGAGAACCCCGACCCGACCGAGGACGAGGTGCGCTGGGCGCTGTCCGGCAACCTGTGCCGCTGCACCGGCTACCAGAACATCGTGAAGTCGGTGCTGTGGGCGGCCGAGAAGCTCCGGTCCGAGTCCGCAGGCTGAGCGCTAGATCAGAGGGAGCTACCGACGTGACGCAGGCACTGGACGAGATCAAGATCGGCGGGATGGGCGCGAGCCGCAAGCGGGTCGAGGACAACCGGTTCATCCGCGGCAAGGGCAACTACGTCGACGACATCGTGCTGCCCGGCATGCTGCACATGGAGATCCTGCGCAGCCCGCTCGCACACGCCCGGATCAAGTCGATCGACGCCAGCAAGGCGTGGGAGATCCCCGGGGTCCGTCTCGTGCTCACCGGGGAGATGATGGCGACCCGCAACCTGGCGTGGATGCCGACGCTCTCGTACGACACGCAGGCCGTGCTGGCCACCGACAAGGTGCGGTTCCAGGGCCAGGAGGTCGCCTGCGTCATCGCCGACGACCCGTACATCGCGAAGGACGCGTGCGAGGCGATCGTCGTCGACTACGAGCCGCTCCCGGTGATCGTCAACCCGATGCAGGCGATGGCCGAGGGCGCGCCGCTGATCCGGGACGACAAGGAGAACCAGCACGACAACGTCGTCTACGACTGGGAGGTCGGCGACCGAGCGGGCACCGACCGGGCGTTCGCCGAGGCGGACGTCATCTCCAAGCTGGACCTGCACTACCCGCGGTCGCACCCGTCGCCGCTGGAGTGCTGCGGCTCGATCGCCGACTACAACCGGTCCACGTCGAAGCTGACCGTCTACATGACCTCGCAGGCGCCGCACATCATCCGCGCCGCGGTCTCGCTGGTCGCGGAGATCCCCGAGCACATGATCCGGATCGTGTCCCCGGACCTCGGTGGCGGCTTCGGCAACAAGGTCCCGGTCTACCCGGGGTACGTGATGTCGATCCTCGCCTCGATCCTGCTCGAGCGGCCGGTGAAGTGGATCGAGGACAAGTCCGGCAACCTGATCTCCACCGGTTTCGGCCGCGACGTCTACCTGCATGGCGAGATGGCGCTGCGCAGGGACGGCAAGATCCTCGGCGTGCGCATGCACACCGACGCCGACCACGGTGCGTTCTTCAGCGACGCGCAGCCGAGCAAGTTCAAGATCGGCCTGATGCACTCCACGTTCGCCTGCTACGACATCCC
>DAIPJR010000283.1:0-2432 GCA_036770165.1 Actinomycetes bacterium
GAGACGCTGTTGCCGACCACCCCTCCCCCGTACTCGGCCGCGGGTGCGCTGGTGCCCGGCTTCCCCGTCGACCTGATCCCGGTGCCGGACGGCGCGGAGATCCTGGTCTCCTCCGCGGTCCCGCTCGGCGACAACGGGGTGCACGAGGTAAGCCTCAACCTGCGGAGCCCCGCCACCGCTGCGGCGCTGATGGGCATCTACCGCGCCAGCCTGCTCGCCGCCGGGTTCCTGGAGGTTGCACCCGACGGGGTCCAGGCGGGGCTCGCCGAGGAGAGCACCTTCACCCGGTCGTCCGGGGACGAGATCCTGGTCGTCGGGATCCTCGACCAGAACAGCGCCCGGACCGTCACGATAGGCGGCCGGGTCCGGGTGCCGCCCCCCGCTCCCCTAGGCTGACGCCGTGACGAACCGCGACCTGACCGACGTGGAGTCCGTCCGCGCTCGCGTCGATGCCGTGCTCGCCCAGCGGACCGAAGTCGTGCGTGCTCACCTTGCCGCGATCAGTGTCGACGCGCTCGCGCTGGCCGAGCCCCTCGAGCAGATGTTGACCGGTGGGAAGCGGTTGCGAGCCGCCCTGTGCTACTGGTCGTGGCGCATGCACGGGGGCTCTGCGGACGGTCCCGCCGCGGAGACCGTGATCCGGGTGGCGGCGGCGCTCGAGCTCTTCCAGGCCGCCGCACTGTTCCACGACGACGTGATCGACGACTCGGACCGACGGCGAGGTGTGCCCACCGCCCACCGGAGCCTGGCCGACCTGCACCGAGCGAGCCAGTGGCGCGGGAGCAGCGATCGCTTCGGTGCCGCGGCCGCGATCCTGCTGGGCGACCTCTGCCTGGTCGCCAGCGAGGAAGAGTTCTCCATCGCCCGTGCGGGCCTCGACGACGCCGCGTTCGAACGGGCGCGCGAGACGTTCAGCGAGATGCGCACCGAGGTCACGATCGGTCAGTTCCTCGACGTCCGAGCCCAGGCGCTCCCCTTCGGCGACGACCCGGCGGCCGACCTGGAGCGAGCCCGCACCGTGATCCGGGCCAAGGCGGCCCGCTACAGCGTCGAGCACCCGGTGGTGATCGGCGCGGCCCTCGCCGGCGCCTCTGCCGAGCAGCTCGACCGCTGCCGCGCCTTCGGACTGCCGCTCGGCGAGGCGTTCCAGCTCAGGGACGACCTGCTCGGGGTGTTCGGCGAGCCCGCCACGACCGGGAAGCCCGCGGGCGACGACCTTCGCGAGGGCAAGCGAACCGTGCTGGTCGCCCTCACGATGCAGCGTGCCGACCCCGCCGACCGGGCCGTGGTCGCGGCGCGGCTGGGTGATCCCGCCTTGACCGCCGACGACGTCGCGCACCTGCGCCGGATCCTGCTCGGCTCGGGAGCGGTGGCCGGCGTCGAGTCGCTCATCGCGACGCTGCGCGCTGAGGCGATGGCCGTGCTCGCGACCGTCGAGGGCACCTCGCCGGGTACGGAGATGATGGGCCGGCTGGCGCACGCCCTGGTCGACCGCGCCGCCTGAGCCACCGAAGCGACTGGCCACCCGCGCCGCCTGAGCGATCGGGCCACCACCCGCGGCGCCGAGAAATCAGAGCGCGAGTGCTTGGGCCCGCCGGCGGACCTCGGTCTTGTGCCCGCTGCGCAGCGCCGCGATCGGCGAGCCGCCCGGGAACGAGTCGTCCGGGGTGAAGAGCCACGCGATCGCCGACTCGTCGTCGAAACCGGAGTCCGCGAGCACGTTGACCGTCCCCTGCAACCAGGGAAGAACCTCTGGTGCCCCGCCGGCCGCCTCCGCCACGAAGGCCTCGGGCACGCTCACCACGCGCGGGTCACCACGGCGGACGGCGAGGACCTGCCGGTCCTCGATCATCCGACGCACCTCAGTCGGGTCGGTCCCGAGGCGCTCGGCCAGGTCGGGGACGGTCAGCCAGGCATCGACCACAGATTCGAGATCACTCACGGGTCAAGCGTACGGTGCGCCGGGGTCACCGGGCAGCGCCACGACGGGGCGCCGTGAATCGAGTTCCTCACCCGATCGAGTCAACATCCGCCCCGACGCGCGCTCGCACCTTTCCTGCGGCGAGTACGCCCACTAGGGTCCTCTCGAGTCACACGAGTAACATCTGTCACATTGGCACCAGCCGCACGTCATCGAATGCAGGGATGGACCATGGACGAGAAGCGCACACCGGCAGCCACGACGTCGTCCCCCGGCGCCGGCACGAGCGTCGATTCACGCCGTCGGCTCCGAACCGCGGGGAGCACCGGAGTGGGCCTCGCGCTCGCCGTCGCCAGCGTGGCGACCAGCGCCGGCGCCGCGCACGCCGATCAGAGCTACACGGTGCGACCTGGTGACACCGTCAGCCACATCGCGCTGCGAACCGGAACCTCGGTCGATGCGATCGTGCGCGCCAACAAGCTGAACCAGCGAGCCTTCATCCAGATCGGGC
>DAIPJR010000284.1:0-2428 GCA_036770165.1 Actinomycetes bacterium
GTACCACCCAGGCCGAGCTGGAGCAGAAGGTTCGCCTGGCGCTGCAGGAGGTCCTGGCGCAGGACGAGACGCCGCTCACCGTCGCCGATCGCGCGCGCATCGCCCAGGAGATCGCCGACGACATCCTCGGCTACGGCCCGATCGAGCCGTACCTTCGCGACCCGGACATCACCGAGGTGATGGTCAACGGGTTCGACCAGATCTACGTGGAACGGGCTGGCCGGGTCTTCCCCGTCGACGGGCACTTCACCGACGAGGCGCACCTGCGGCGGACGATCGACAAGATCGTCGGCCAGGTCGGGCGCAGGGTCGACGAGGCCAGCCCGATGGTCGACGCCCGCCTACCGGACGGCAGCCGGGTCAACGCCGTCATCCCCCCGCTCGCCGTCGACGGCTCCGTGCTCACCGTGCGCAAGTTCTCGCCGGACCCGTACACGCAGGACGACCTCGTCGGGTTCGGCACGATGTCACGGCCGGTCGCCGACTTCCTCGCCGACTGTGTACGCGGCAAGCTCAACATCCTGGTCTCGGGCGGGACCGGGGCCGGCAAGACGACCACGCTCAACGTGCTCTCCTCGTTCATCCCCGACGACGAGCGGATCATCACCGTCGAGGACGCGGCCGAGCTGCAGCTGCGGCAGGAGCACGTCGTACGCCTCGAGGCTCGGCCGCCGAACATCGAGGGCCGTGGCGAGGTACGGGTGCGCGACCTCGTACGCAACGCGCTCCGCATGCGCCCCGACCGGATCATCGTGGGTGAGGTGCGTGACGCGACCGCCCTGGACATGCTGCAGGCGATGAACACCGGCCACGACGGTTCGATCTGCACGGTCCACGCCAACGCGCCCCGCGACACCCTCGCGCGGATCGAGACGATGGTGCTGTTCGCCGGCATCGAGCTGCCGGTCAAGGCGATCCGCGAGCAGGTCTCCAGCGCGGTCGACCTGATCGTCCACATGGCCCGCTTCCGGGACGGCTCGCGGCACGTCACCCACGTCACGGAGGTCGTCGGCATGGAGGGTGAGGTCATCACCCTGCAGGACATCTTCGTGTACGAGTACCCGGTAGCCAAGGAGGACCGCGGGCGCGCTGCCGGCGGCCTCAGGGCGACCGGTCTGCGACCGAAGTTCCTCGAGAAGCTGGCCATCATCGGGGTCCACGTCGACCCGGCCGTGTTCGCGACCGCCGCGATCGAGAGCCCGCGGCGCTGACATGGGCGGTGCGCTGCTGCTCTGGGGCGGGGCCCTGCTGCTGTTCGCCGGCATCGCGGTCGTCGTGCTGCTCTCGCTCGGCGGTCTGGAGGCTACGAGGCTGCGCGGCACCTCCCTCGAGGACCGCATGGCGATCTACACCCTCGGCGAGGCTCCGCCCCGGCAGGTCGGAGGGTCGGCTGCGGCACCCGCCTCCGGCCTGGCGACCGCATCCAGGTCCGCAGCCTTGCTGGCCGGCCGGCTCGTGCACGGTCTCGAGATCGAGGGTTCGCTCGCCCACCGCCTCGATCAGGCCGCCCTCCCGCTGGACCCTGGTGAGTGGTTGCTGGTCCACGCGGGCTGCGCCCTCGGGCTGGCGCTGCTCCTCGGCCTGCTGAGCGACGGGCAGCCGGGTCCTGCGCTCCTCGGCCTCCTCGTCGGCGGCGCGGCCCCCCTGGCCTTCCTGCGGCTTCGCGCGACCCGGCGCAAGAACGCCTTCGACAGCCAGCTCGCCGACTCGCTGCAGCTGCTGGCCGGCAGCCTCCGGGCCGGCTACTCGGTGCCCCAGGCCATCGACGCGATCGTCCGGGAGGGCGCCGAGCCGATGACGACGGAGTTCGGCCGCGCCCTGGTCGAGGCCCGGCTCGGCGTGCCCCTCGAGGACGCGCTCGAGTCGGTCGGCACCCGGATGCGCAGCGTCGACTTCGGCTGGGTGGTCATGGCGATGCGCATCCAGCACGACGTCGGCGGCAACCTCGCCGAGGTCCTCACCAACGTGGCGGCGACGCTCCGGGAGCGCGAGCGGCTGCGCCGGCAGGTGCGGGTGCTGTCCGCCGAGGGCCGCCTGTCGGCGTGGATCCTGGGCCTCCTGCCCCTCGTCTTCGGCGGCTACCTGCTGCTCGTACGGCCTGACTACCTGCGCCCGCTCTGGACCACGACGCTCGGCTGGCTGATGCTCGTCGTCGCGCTCAGCCTCTTCGTCGTCGGTGTCTTCTGGCTCCGCCGGGTCGTTCGGGTGGTGGTCTGAGGTGCCGCTCCTCGTCCTCGGGATGACGCTGCTGGTGGTCGCGCTGCTGACGGCACTGGCCGCCGTCGGCGCGCTCGGGGGCAGCAGGCGCGAGGTGGCCCGCTCGCTGGCTGCGATGGACGCGTGGCGGGGGCCGGCCGAGCCGTCGGGCAGCGAGCTCACCGACGCCGTTCAGCGGCGCCTCGTCCAGCCGGTCCTCGCCTGGCTGGCC
>DAIPJR010000086.1:0-7470 GCA_036770165.1 Actinomycetes bacterium
CTTGATCTCCTCGGCCACCGCGAGGGTCGTGCGCCGGTAGGTCGCGACGAAGTGCCGGCGGGTGTCGTCGCGACGGTCCAGCTCGTCCTGCAGGGCGTTCATGTCCCCGATGACACCGTCGATGTCCCTGTCCACGCGGCTGATTCTGTCGCCTGCGGCCGCCACGCGCCATGTCCTTGACATCTTGATCGAGAACCTAGATCTTGTACCAAGCCCGCCCCAGAGGGGGTGGCTTTCAACGGGGACGGTCATCGGCTGAGGCATCGACCGCATGAGCTGTCCGGAGGGGAGCAGCAACGCGTGGCTATCGCCCGGGCGCTGGTCAACCAGCCGGGGCTGCTGCTCGCCGACGAACCGACGGGCAGCCTCGATGCCGACACGGCCACCGGCATTCTGGACCTGCTGGACGAAGTCCACTCCCGTGGCACGACACTGATCGTGGTCACCCACGACGAACGCGTCGCCGCGCGGGCTCACCGGACTGTCCGGATGGCCGAGGGCAGGATCGTGACGGACCGGGCCACCGCCTGACGGGGTCATTGGGATGCGTTCCCGATCGACGGCAGGATGGCCGGCATGAGCGTGCTGCACCGAGTCGTCGATGCGACGGACGAGCGGCTGGGGGACTACCTGCGGCTGACGGACACCTCGCTGCGGCGCGTGCTCGAGCCCGCGGAGGGCCTGTTCGTGGCCGAGGGCGAGAAGGTGATCCGGCGGGCGCTCGCGGCCGGCTACCGGCCCCGCTCGTTCCTGCTCGCCGAGCGCTGGTTAGCGCCCCTGTCCGACGTGCTCGACGGCCTCGACGTGCCCGTGTACGTGGCGGACGAGGCGGTCCTCGCGGCGGTCACCGGCTACGTCGTCCATCGCGGCGCTCTCGCCTCGCTGCAGCGGCTCCCGCTGCCCGACGCGGCGCAGCTGCTGGCCACCTGCGACCGCGTGGCAGTGCTCGAGGGCATCGTCGACCCCACCAACGTCGGCGCGATCTTCCGGGCCGCCGCGGCTCTCGGCATGGACGCCGTCCTGCTCGACCCGACGTGCGCGGATCCGCTGTACCGCAGGTCGGTCAAGGTCTCCATGGGCGCCGTGTTCTCCGTCCCGTACGCCCGGCTCGAGCGCTGGCCCGCTGATCTCGACCTCGTACGGGCCTCCGGCCGCACGGTCCTGGCCCTGACACCGTCCGTCGACGCCGTCGCGCTCGACCAGGTGAGCGCCGAGAGGACGGCCCGCTGCGCGCTGCTGCTGGGCACCGAGGGCCCAGGGCTCGCGGCCCGGACCATCGCGGCTGCCGACCTCGCCGTGCGGATCCCGATGTCGCACGGGGTCGACTCGTTGAACGTGGGAGCGGCCGCAGCGGTGGCTTTCTGGGTGGTGGGCCGCCGGAGCAGGTAGGTTGCGCCGGTGACGAACGACGACTCCCACCTCCCCGAGGGCCCCCTCGACCCGTTCGACGAGGATGTCGACCTCGCGGAGGGCTACGACGAGATCGACGAGCTGGAAGCCCCCTCGGCCGGTACCCGGCTGACGTCCAGCATGATCGACCTGTTCTTCGTGGCCATCTGCTTCGTCGTGCCGGCCACCTTGTTCCCGCTGCTCCTCCTGCACCCGAAGAAGGGGCAGAAGCTGACCTCGTCGGAGAACCAGACGATCGCGATCGTCGCCATGGTCGTCGCGGTGCTGGTGTGGCTGGGATGGACCGCCTTGGAGAAGGTGGGTGGGGGATCGCCCGGGCGCCGGCTGCTCAAGCTCAAGCTGGTCAGCCTGAACGGCGGGGCGCCGAGCTGGAGCCGGCTGATGATCCGCTTCGTCCCGCTGGTCCTCGTGGGCCTGTACCTCGTGGCGACGCCGATCGTCCTCCTCGCGGTGATCTACGGGACGATCCAGCCGCTGCGGCGCGACGGCTTGGACTTCCTTGCCGGCACCCGTGTGGTCGTGGCGGGCTAGCGACAGCCAGGGACGGCTAGCGGCGTCGCCGGCGGCCGAGGATCGACACCGAGAAGCCGGTGACGAACGCGGCGACGGCCCCGCTGAACGACTGCAGGAACGGCAGGATGAAGAATGCGCCGCCGACGCCCACCCCCCAGACCGCCCCGACCGCAGTGGCGCGGGGCACGGCAGCCTGCAGGAAGCCCGAGTCCCGCTGAGCCGGCACGGCCGCCGCCGACCGCCGGACCGGGGCCGCCGCGCCGCCCGTCCCCAGGGCGCCGTCGACCTCGCGGAGCAGCTTCTCGAAGTCGTCGTCAGCACCGGCCATGCCTCCATCGTCGCTCCCGCCGGGCCGCCGTGCTAGGTCCCCGGCGTTTCGTCGGTGAGAATGGCCGGGTGGACGCGGCGGTGACGGTGCTCGTGACCGGGAGGGTCGGGCTGTTCGTACGCCTCCCGGGGCTCCCCGGCGCCAGACCCGCACTGCTGGACGCTCTGCACACCTACGCCGATCGGCTGGGCGAGGAGCCGGGCACCGAGCTGTTCGTGGTCTCCACCGATCCGGCCGACCCCGACGTCGTATGGCTGCACGAGTGGTTCCACGACGAGGACGCCCTTGAGGCGCACCGGCTGGCTCCGGCGTTCTCCCAGCTCCTCGGCAGCATGCCCGGCCTGCTCGTCGGGCCGGCCGGCATCTTGCGCATCGATCCGCTGCGCCTCGACCTCGCGGGCACGCTCGCCTCCGGCGAGGCGGGCGCGGAGAGCGACGGCGTCGCCACGTGAGGCGCTCCGTGCTCGCCTCGGCGATCGTGACCGTGGCGTTCGGGCTGCTGGCCGCGGGTTGCGCGTCGTCGCCGACCGCCACCGGGCCGTCCGCGACGGCGCCCGCCACGTCCCCGCCCACGTCAGCCGCTGGCGCTCCGACGACCCCCGCGCAGCCAGCCGCGCTGCCGCTGCGCGCCGGGGAGACCCGCATCGTGCTCGGGCTCCCTGGCGGCCGCTACCAGCCCTCGGCGCCCTCGGGCGGCAAGGACGACTACCGCTGCTTCCTGCTCGACCCGAGGCTGACCAGCTCGGTGTTCATCACCGGCGTCTACTTCCAGCCGGGCAACCGCGCGATCGTGCACCACGCGATCCTCTACCGGGTCACGCCGAACCAGGTCGGCGACGCCGAGGCCAAGAACGCGGCCACGGGCGGTACGGGCTGGACCTGCTTCGGTGACCCGGGGCTGCCCACCGGGTCCGGCGACCCGGTCGCCGCGCTGAACACCGCGCCGTGGCTCGCCGGCTGGGCGCCAGGCACGGGCGAGCAGCTGTTCGGCGAGGGGCTCGGCGTCCCCCTGGCAGCCGGCAGCCGCATCGTGCTCCAGGTGCACTACAACCTGCGCGCCGGTCACGGCAGCGACAACAGCGTGGTGTCCCTGCGGCTCGCGCCCGGGACGGCGCACCTGAAGCCGCTGCACACGACCCTGCTCGTGGCGCCGGTCGAGCTGCCGTGCGCGCCGACCGAGTCCGGCCCGCTCTGCCAGCGGTCCAGCTCGCTGCTCGACCTGATCAACCGCTTCGGCCCGGGCGCGGGACGTACGGTCGCCGGCCTCCAGCTGCTCTGCGGCGGGAGCTTCACCGCCCCGCACGCCGGTCCCACCCAGTCCTGCGACCGGCAGGTCCTGACCAGGGCCAGCATCGTCGCAGTGGCCGGCCACATGCACCTGCTCGGCCGTTCGATCAAGATCGAGCTCGACCCGGGGACCTCGAAGGCCCGTGTCCTGTTCTACCGGCCGGTGTGGAACTTCGACGACCAACGGTCCCAGCCGCTGCCCGTACCCGTCGAGGTGGGTCCCGGTGACGTGCTCCGCGTGACCTGCACGCACGACGCGTCGTTGCGCGAGCAGCTCCCGGAGCTGCGTGGCCTACCACCTCGGTACGTGACGTGGGGCGCCGGGACGACCGACGAGATGTGCCTCGGCATCCTGATCGAGACGGACGGCTGAGTCCCTTCGCTCGACCGGTCGGGGCGAGGCGTTGTCGCGCATCGCGCAACCAGTACCGCAGGCCGGAACAAACCGACGCCCGGGGGAGTAGCATGCGCGGCCAGGCCGACTGGATCGCGAGGCAGCCATGAGTGTGCCGCAGTACGAGTTCATCATCGTCGGGGGCGGGTCCGCCGGCAGCGCGCTGGGGAACCGGCTGAGCGCTGACCCCGGCAACCGGGTCCTCGTCCTCGAGGCCGGCCGCTCCGACTTCCCCTTCGACGTGTTCATCCACATGCCGGCCGCGCTGCCGTTCCCGATCGGCAGCCGGTTCTACGACTGGAAGTACGAGTCGGAGCCGGAGCCGTTCATGAACGACCGGCGGATCTACCACGCGCGCGGCAAGGTGCTCGGCGGCTCAAGCAGCATCAACGGGATGATCTTCCAGCGCGGCAACCCCCTCGACTACGAGCGCTGGGGCGCCGACAAGGGCATGGAGTCGTGGGACTACGCGCACTGCCTGCCGTACTTCAAGCGCATGGAGGACACCCGCGCCGGAGGCGACGAGTTCCGCGGGGTCGGGGGACCGCTCGTGCTCGAGCGGGGGCCGGCGACCAACCCGCTGTTCGGCGCCTTCTTCGAGGCCGCCCAGCAAGCCGGGTACCCGCTGACGACGGACGTCAACGGCTACCGGCAGGAGGGGTTCGCCCGGTTCGACCGGAACATCAAGAACGGCCGCCGCTGGAGTGCGGCGCAGGCCTACCTGCACCCGGTCATGAAGCGGCCCAACCTCACCGTGCAGACACGGGCCTTCGTGACCAAGGTGCTGTTCGAGGGCACGCGGGCCGTCGGGGTGGAGTACTCCCACGGCCGTGGTGCCGCCCAGCGCGCCTACGCCAAGGACGTCATCTTGTGCGGCGGGGCGATCAACTCGCCGCAGCTGCTGCAGCTGTCCGGCGTGGGCAACCCGGCAGACCTGCGGGCGGTCGGCGTCGACGTGGTCCACGAGCTCCCCGGCGTCGGGGAGAACCTGCAGGACCACCTGGAGGTGTACGTCCAGTACGCCAGCAAGCTGCCGGTCTCGCTGCAACCCTCGTTGAAGATGTGGAAGCGCCCGTTCATCGGCGCCGAGTGGTTGTTCCTGCACAAGGGGCCAGGGGCGACCAACCACTTCGAGGCCGGCGGCTTCACCAGGAGCAACGACGAGGTGGCCTACCCCAACCTGATGTTCCACTTCCTGCCGATCGCGATCAGGTACGACGGGACGTCGCCGGCCGGAGGGCACGGCTACCAGGTGCACGTCGGGCCGATGTACTCCGACGCGCGCGGGACCGTGAAGATCAAGTCGGCCGACCCGTCGGTGCACCCGGCGCTGCGGTTCAACTACCTGTCGACCGAGCAGGACCGCCGCGAGTGGGTGGAGGCGATCCGGGTCGCCCGCGACATCCTCACCCAGGCCGCGTTCGACCCGTACAACGGGGGAGAGCTCTCACCGGGACCCACGGTGGAGACCGACGAGGAGATCCGGGACTGGGTCGCCAAGGACGGCGAGACCGCCCTGCACCCCTCGTGCACCTGCAAGATGGGCGTGGACGACCTGTCGGTCGTCGACCCGCTGACCATGAAGGTCCACGGCCTAGAGGGGCTGCGCGTCGTCGACGCGTCGGCCATGCCGTACGTGACCAACGGGAACATCTACGCGCCGGTCATGATGATGGCCGAGAAGGCCGCCGACCTGATCCTCGAGAACACGCCGCTAGCGCCGCTCGAGGTCGAGTTCTACCGGCACCAGAAGAGCTGACCGGGCGGCGTTGACCATCCGTTTACGGGTCATCGTCGATGCTGGGAGCGAAAGGCCCTCGGTACCTCCGTGTCGGGGGCCTTTCACTCACGCTCGGGGTCGATGTCCCGATACGGTCGTGCCATCGTCCTGCTGAGGAGGCTCGGGCCAGTGACCGTGTCGCACAAGATCGTCGGGAACGCCATGCAGATGGTCGTCTGCCAGGTGGGTGAAGGGCAGACCATCTACGCAGAAGCCGGCAAGTTCCTGTGGAAGACCGTCAACGTCGGGGTCGAGACCCGGATCTCGAACCCGAACCAGCCGGCCGCGGGCGGTGCCGCGGGGCTGCTCAACATGGCGATGAACGCCGGCAAGCGGATGCTCGCGGGCGAGTCGCTCGCGTTCCAGTACTTCACGCCGGCCGGGGGCAGCGGGCTGCTCAGCCTCGCGGGCACGCTGCCGGGCGAGATGCGGGCCCTCGAGCTCGACGGCACGCGCGGCTGGTTCGCCGAGAAGGACGCGTTCGTCGGCGCCGAGTCCAGCGTCAACTTCGACATCGCGTTCAACAGCTTCCGGGCTGGCCGCAAGGGTGGCGAGGGCTTCGTCCTCGAGAAGTTCACCGGCGTCGGCACCGTCTTCATCGCGGGCGCCGGCAACTTCATCGAGCTCAACCCGGCGAAGTACGGTGGTCGGATCCAGGTGCACACCGGTTGCATCGTGGCGTTCGAGGACACGATCACCTACGGCGTGGAGCGCGTCGCCGCGCTCAACGCGCAGGCGATGATGAACGCGCTGCTCGGCGGCAACGGCTTCAACATGGCCACGCTGGAGGGTGACGGCACGGTCATCCTGCAGTCGATGACCATCCAGAGCCTGGCGCATGCGATCGTGAAGAACGCGCACCTCGGCGGCGACGAGAAGGGTTCGGGCGGGCTCGGTAGTCTTCTAGGAGGAGGGTTCGACTGACATGGGATTTCTCGACAAGGCCAAGGAAGCCGCAGACCGCGCGGTAGCCGCCACCCAGCAGGCCGCCCAGCAGGGCCAGGCCAAGGTGCAGACCTACCAGAGCGGCAAGTCCGAGGGTGACCTCTTCAAGGCGCTCGGCGAGGCGTTCTTCAACGAGCAGAGGCGCGGCGCCGACCGTGCTCTGGTCGTCGAGGCGCTGAGTGCGCTCGACCAGCACTACGCAGCGGCAGCAGCTGCCCAGACGGCTCAGGCGGCCCCAACTGCCCCGGCGGCCGGCTACGGCACACCTCCCGCGCCCGGCGCGCCTGCTTCGTCCGGACCGATGCCCTCGGCTCCGTCGGCTCCGGCTGCCCCGGCCGGCAACTTCACCCTCGACGACCTGTAGGCGCTGGGTCCTGTGCACGTGCCAGACGTCGTTCTCGTAGACCCGCGCGGTCGGGTCTGTGCTCGGCACGCCCGGACACGGGAACGGGTCGCCGCGCAGGTGGGCGCCACGCGGCTCGACCATGCCCTTGCCGACGGGGCAGAGCCGGAGAGCGATGCGGTCCTGGCCCTTCGGGCCGGCCGCCTCGCGTCGGCGCACACCCGGCTGGTCTATGCGAGGAGCCTGCGGCGCATCCTGCGAGCTGCCGACGTGCCCGGCTCCCTGATCGCAGCGCACTCGTCGGCCGTCCGCCTCGACCGGGTGACGCGGGCGCACCGTGAGCTGGAGCTGCTGGTGGACCGGCTCACCGCGCCGGCACCCGTCTCGGCTCGCGGCGTCGCTCTGGTCAGCCTTCTCCTGGGCGACGGCGCAGGGCCGTTGTACTGCGCTGGCTCCCGCCAGGACCTCGG
>DAIPJR010000087.1:0-7460 GCA_036770165.1 Actinomycetes bacterium
GGGCGCCGACTCCGCCGAGCTGCTCGCCTGGCTCGCCCCCAGCGACAGCGGCCGGACGTGAGCGACAGCTTCGAGCGGCCGCCGACGTCGCAGGAGGCGGTGCTGGTCGCGCTGCGGCAGGCCATCGTGCGCGGCGAGCTCCGGCCCGGCGAGCAGGTACGGCAGGAAGCGCTGGCCGATCGCTTTGGCGTCTCGCGCGTCCCGCTCCGTGAGGCGTTGAAGATCCTCGAGGGGGAGGGTTCGATCTCGTACGTCCCGCATCGCGGGTACTTCGTGGCAGAGCTGTCCCTGTCGGACCTGCTCGAGGTCTACCGGATCCGCCGGCTGCTGGAGGCCGAGGCGGTGCGTGCCGGTCTCCCGCGCCTCACCGAGGCGGACGTGACCGCGTTCGCCGACGCGGTGGACGACTGCGAGCGGGCCGGCCGCGACGGCGACCTCGTCGCCATGACCGATGCGAACCGGGCGCTGCACTTCGCGCTGGTCGGCGCCGCCGGCCTGCCGCGCCTCGAGCGGATGATCCGTATCCTCTGGGACGCCACCGACGTCTACCGCTCGGTCTACTACGCCGACAGCGGCAACCGGGCCGTCGTCGAGGCCGAGCACCGGGAGATCCTGGCGGCCGTACGGGCCCGCGACGTGGAGCGCGTCGTCAGCCTCCTCGACGAGCACCGTGACCACGCGGTCGCCCACATCCGTACCCTCGTCCCGACCCCGTCGAACCCCGGCCCGCCTCCCGGCCCGCGTTGATCATGGGCAGATGGCCCCCGTTTCTTGATCCACATGGGCCATTCGTCCATGATCAACGCAGGGGTGGCGCCGTCAGCGGAAGGCGGAGACGCCGGTGAGGGCCTGGCCGATGGTCAGCAGGTGGATCTCGCTCGTACCCTCGTACGTCAGCACGGACTCGAGGTTGTTGGCGTGCCGCAGCACGGGGTACTCGAGAGTGATCCCGTTGCCGCCGAGGATCGTGCGGGCCTCCCGCGCGATGGCGATCGACTCGCGGACGTTGTTGAGCTTGCCGACGCTGACCATCGCCGGCGTCGCCTGGCCCGCGTCCTTCAGGCGGCCGATGTGCAGGGCCAGCAGGTAGCCCTTCTGCAGCTCGAGCGCCATGTTCGTCAGCTTCTCCTGGGTGAGCTGGAAGCCGGCGATGGGCCGGTCGAACTGCTCCCGCGAGAGCGCGTACGCGACCGCCGTGTCCAGGCAGTCGCGGGCCGCGCCGAGGGAGCCGAAGATGATGCCGAAGCGAGCCTCGTTGAGGCAGCCGAGCGGCCCGCCGAGCCCGCGCGCCTCGGGCAGCATGGCCGATGCCGGCAGCCGTACCCCGTCCAGGACCAGCTCGCTCGTCACCGATGCGCGCAGGCTGAGCTTGTGCTTTACCGGGTTTGCCGTGAAGCCGGCCGTCTCGGTCGGGACGACGAACCCGCGGATGCCGTCGTCGGTCTGCGCCCAGACCACGGCGACGTCGGCAAGACCGCCGTTGGTGATCCACATCTTGGTCCCCGACAGGACCCAGTCGGTGCCGTCCTGCTTCGCGGTCGTACGCATGCCGGACGGGTTGGAGCCGAAGTCCGGCTCCGTGAGGCCGAAGCAGCCGATGGCCTCGCCGGTGGCCATCTGGGGCAGCCAGGTCTGCTTCTGGTCGTCGCTGCCGTACTTCCAGATCGCGTACATCGCCAGCGAGCCCTGGACGGAGACGAGCGATCGGATCCCCGAGTCGACCGCTTCGAGCTCGAGGCAGGCCAGCCCGTACGCGACGGCGCTCGTGCCCGCGCAGCCGTACCCGTCCAGGTGCATGCCGAGGAGGCCGAGCGAGCCGAGCCCCCGGGTCAGCTCGCGGCCGGGCAGCTCGCCGGCCTCGAACCACTCCGCGACGTGCGGACGGACCTCACGATCGAGGTAGGTACGCACGGTGGAGCGGATGGCCCGCTCGTCCTCGGACAGCAGCGTGTCGGCGGCGATCAGGTCGAGGGCAGAGACGGCAGAGACTGGCGAGGCGGGCATGGCAGACCCTCCAGGGTCGGTCGGAGGCGGCACGACTGGATATTGGATCCAATTCTACCAGGTGGAGCCGGACGGTGTCGCTGGTGCTGGGCACTCTATGCGCGCACGGGTGGCACGCGATCGGGTCTCGGCGGCCATCTGTTGCCAGATATAACGGGACAAAGCGGCCTCCGCACCGTCCCTCGGAGTGCGTTTGCGTGCCAAGCGTGCAGCGTCCGCCGGAAGACCCCCGGCGCGCGGCGGCGGCCCATCGGCGGGGCATACGATCTGCTGACCTTTCGGACCGGATGGGAGATCGCAGCAGTGACAGGGCCAGTGCCGGCACGGCGTCCGCTCACCTTCTTGTTCATGCCCGAGTCGGCGTACGGCCCGACCAACAACTGCGTCGGCATCGGCGAGGTGCTCCTGCGCCGGGGCCATCGGGTCGTCTTCGCGGCCGAGGCGTCGTGGGCCGGCAAGCTCGCGGCACTCGGGTTCGAGGAGGACCTGGTCGACCTCGCGCCAGCACCGGAGCCGGACCCTGAGGCCGCAGCAGGTGCGGCAGACCCCGGCGCGTTCTGGAAGGAGTTCATCCGCGAGACGGCGCCGGAGTTCCGCAAGCCGACCGTGCAGCAGCTCGAGACCTTCATGGCGCCGACGTGGCAGGCGTTGATCGACGGTGCTCGCTACTGCGAACCCCAGCTGCGCGCGATCATCGCCCGTACCCGGCCGGACGTCATCGCCCTCGACAACGTCGTGGCGTTCCCCGCTCTCCTCACGGCCGGCGTCCCCTACGTACGCATCGTGTCGTGCAACCCGCTGGAGGTACGTGGCGTGGACCTGCCGCCGCCCTACTCGGGCCTCCCCGTCGACGACCGCAGCGAGTGGGCCTCGTTCGAGGCGGAGTACGACCGGACGCACCGCTCCCTGTGGGCCGCGTTCGACGCGTGGGTCGTGGAGCAGGGCGCGCCTTCGTTGCCGGACCTCGAGTTCGTGCACACCTCACCGCACGCGAACCTGTACCTGTACCCGGAGGTGGCCGACTACACCGACCGGCGCCCTCTGGACGCGACGTGGCACCGTCTCGACTCGTCGGTGCGAACGACCGACGTGGCGGTCGACCTGCCGGCCGTGCTCACCGACCGGCCGGAGGGCAGCGCGCTGGTCTACCTGTCCCTCGGGTCGCTCGGGTCGGCCGACGTCGACCTGATGCGGCGGCTGGTGTCGGTGCTGGGCCGCACGCCGCACCGGTACATCGTCTCCAAGGGCCCGCAGGCCGCTGAGTACGAGCTGGCCCCGAACATGTGGGGCGCCGAGTTCCTGCCGCAGGCGACGCTGCTCCCGCTCGTCGACCTGGTGATCACGCACGGCGGCAACAACACGACGACGGAGGCGTTCCACCACGGCAAGCCGATGGTGGTCCTGCCGCTGTTCTGGGACCAGTACGACAACGCGCAGCGCGTCGACGAGACCGGGTTCGGCGTACGTCTAGCCACGTACGCGTTCGAGGACGACGAGCTGGTCGACGCCGTCGAGCGCCTGCTTGCCGACACCGATCTTCGTACCCGCATGGCTGACGGCGCGGCCGAGATCCAGCGCCGGGACGGGCGGACCAAGGCGGCCGACGTCCTCGAGCAGGTCGGCCGCGCGGCCGGCTCGTGACCTCTCGCGCCGAGCTGGTCGCGGCCGTGGCGGCCGTGCCCGCTGGTGGTCTGCTGCCGCCTCGTCGGTCCGGCGATCCCGTGGCCGCGACGCAGGTGGCGCTGGTGGACGTGTTCCCGCTGGTGCCAGCCACCTCCCGCGACGACCTGGGGCCCGGGCCGTGGGTGGTCGTGGCGCACGCGTCGGACGGGTCCTGGGTCGGGATCCCGCTCGTCGCTGACTCGCACGTCCCGCTGCGCGTCCGGAGGGCGGCGCCCGGTGACGGAACCGCTGCGACCCTCGTCGAACGCGTCGTGAACCCTGGCCCGCTGCCGTTCGCCCAGGGCGACTTCGTGCTGATCTCGTTGGACGCGGGTGCACTGCCACCGTGCGGTGCGCCCGGCGAGCACGGCTTCGCCGTCGACCAGACGCACGACTCGGTGGTGGTCGACGGGGCAGCCGTCGTGAAGTGGGCGGTGCACCTGTCGCCGCGTGAGGGCGACCCGCCGGCGGCGCGGCTCCTGACCCAGCTGTCCGCGGTGGGCTTCACCGAGATCCCTGCGCCGCTCGGGCTGCTGCAGTGGCGCGGACCTCGGCAGGTGGGCGACGGAGGAACCGTGCAGCGCACGTTGCTGGCGTCCGTCACTGCCTACCTCCCGGGTGCGCGGGACGGCTGGGACTGGTACGTCCAGGATCTCGTCGACCACCTTGCCGGCGGGCTCTCGTGCGACTCGGCGGTCGAGCCGGCTCGGACGATGGGCGGGCTGGTTGCGCGGCTGCACGTCGCGCTGGCGACGCGCACGCGCGACAACCCTTACCCGGTCAGGAGATCCACCCCCACCGATGCCTGGGCGTGGCGTGACGACGCTCTCGCGACCCTGCAGGAGGCGCTGACGACGACGACCGGCGAGCCGGGCCGGCGGCTCGCTGCCCGCGCTGCGGCGGCCCGCCGGGCCCTCGACGGGATCGGCGACGTCGTCAGGACGCCGGTGTCCCTCGTCCACGGCGACCTGCACGTCGGGCAGGTCCTGCGCTGGGACGGCGGCTACGTCGTCAACGACTTCGACGGCAACCCGGTGCTCTCGCCAGAGCGGCAGGCTGCCCTCCAGCCGCCTGCGCGCGACGTGGCCGGGATGCTGCAGTCGCTCGACCATGTCGGACGCATCGTCGACCGGCGTACGGGTGGCGGCGACAGGGATGCGGTCGAGGGCTGGATCGTCGCCACGCGGGAGGCGTTCCTCGCCTCGTACCGTGCGGAGCTGGCCGCAGCCGGCCGGGCCGAGCTGCTCGACGAGCGGCTGCTGCTCGCGTTCGAGGTGGAGCAGGAATGTCGCGAGTACGTCTATGCCGCGCGACACCTGCCGCACTGGGTCCACGTAGCCGATGCGGCGATGGCAGCGCTGCTCCCGGAGGGGGACTGATGAACGCGGACGGCTTCCTGGCAGACGTCGAGAGGACGCCCGAGACGCTGCGGTCGCTCGCAGACGCCATCGACGCCGTCGAGGCCGACCGCCTCGCGTTCGGCCGGCTGGCCGCCGATGTACACCGGATCCTGCTGCTCGGCATGGGTTCCTCTGCATACGCGGCAGGCGTCGCGGCGGCGCGCATGCGCTCGTACGGGGTCGATGCCGTGGCCGAGCTGGCATCGTCGGACCTGCTGCCGCCCCCGTCGCGTGGCACCCTCGTCGTCGCCGTGTCGGCCAGCGGTTCGTCGGTCGAGACGCTGGCCGCCGCCGAGACGTACACGGGGCGCGCGAAGGTCGTCGCGGTGACCGAGCAGCCGGACTCCGCGCTCGGTCGCGCCGCGGACCTCGTGGTCCCGCTCCTCGTCGGGGCGGAGATCGGAGGAGTCGCCTGCCGTTCCTACCGGCACACTCTGGCCGTGCTGCTCGCGCTCGGCGCACACCTGAGCGGTCGACCGGTAGGACCGGTCGCGTCCGCGTGCCGCCTGGCAGCGGACGCGACCGCCGACCTGCTCGACCGGCGGCTGGAGTGGTTGCCGGGCGTCGCCGACCTGCTGGCCGGTGCCGACGGCAGCTGGGTCGTCGCCCCCTCACGACGGCTGGCCTCCGCCCAGCAGTCCGCGCTGATGGTCCGCGAGGGGCCGCGCCGGCCCTGCCACGCCGCCGAGACGGCGGACTGGTCGCACGTCGACGTCTACCTGACCAAGACCCTGGACTACCGCCTGCTGCTGCTCCCGGGCTCGGCGTACGAGCCCGAGCTGTTGCGCTGGACGGCTGAGCGCGGATCGACGGTGGTCTGCGTGGGTGCCGATGTCGCGGGCGCGGCGGCGACGGTCCACTACCTCCACGACGAGCAGGACGACGTACGCCTGCTCGCCGAGACGACCGTGGCCGAGCTCGTCGCGCACCGGTGGTGGGCCGCGCAGACCTGAGCGTGACCGCGCAGGGGAACGGCAGACGGCTGGGCGGGTCAGGACTCGTCGTCGGGTCGCTTGGTACGGAGCATGACCCCCACAGCGAGCAACGACCCCAGGGTCAGCAGCGTCACCGACTCGTGGACCTCGCGCTGCCCCAGCGTGCGGCAGCTGGCGCCGTTGGCGTCCGGCGTGGCATCGGGGGGCGCGTCCGCAGCGTCGGCGGCCGAGCTGCCGCACTGCCCCGAGGCGTCGCCTCCCACCGGTGAGCCGGCGAGGGTGGAGCCGAGCAGCACGGCTCCGACAGCAACCGCCAGCAGCAGGTAGCGCTTGGCGATCGGCTGGTCGTCGCCCCACGTCCGGCGAAGGACGACCACGACGCAGCCGCCGACCACGAGGGCGGCGAGCGGGATGTACGACAGGACGAGCACGGCCGAAGCGCTCAGGGCGACGAAGGGTGCCAGCGCGCTCACTGCAGCTCGCCGAGGTAGTGCCGCAGGTGGAAGCCCTGAGCGCGCAACCACTCCAGCCGAGCCCCGGTCGCGAGGAGGGCGACGCCTACCGCTGCGATCGCCAGCCAGCGAGGGGTGGCCGCCAGCCCGCCCCAGACCTGGGCGCCCGCGACGACGACGAGTGCCGCCGCGCCGGGGACGAGCAGGCCGGAGGTTCGCCAGGTGGCGCCGACGACGACGGCGGCCGCGCCGGCCGCGAGCACCGCGACGAGACGGGCGAGCGCCGACCCGGTGCTCTGGTCGGACAGCTCGGTGACCCACGGTGCGGCCCATCCGGCCGCCGCCGAGGGCAGCAGGGCGACGGCCACCGACGGCCCCAGCCACGTCATCGAGCCGATGCCGCCCGTGCGCCGCCACAGCAATCCGGCCCCGAGGAGCAGCACCGCGAACGGCAGCGTCCAACGTTCGATGACGCCCGTACGGGACCAGTCGACGGCCAGCCAGGCGACCTCGCCGACGATCGCGGCGGGCCACGCGACGGCGCGGAGCAGCCCCAGGCCGGAGACCACGTACCAGGCCACCGCTGCCGATGCTGCGACCACGGTCAGCTGGCGGGCGACCTGGGTGTCGTACACCCCGCCGCGGTCCGTGGTCAGCCGGGCGACGAGCCAGGTCCCCCAGACCAGAGCCGAGGCGAGGACCGCGAGCTCGGGGTCGAGGAGGCGGACGAGCAGGACCAGGAGCAGAGCGCCGACGCAGGCAGCTGCGAAGGCGATCGCGTACGAGTGCTGGCCGCCGGGCAGCAGCAGGGCGAGGCCGACCGCCACCGAGCCGAGGGCGACCGCACCGACCCCGATGGCCCGCTGCCTGGTACGGCGCCAGGCGGCCCCGGCAGCCGTGGCCGTGACCAGCATCGTCAGCATCGTGCCCAGGGCCGTCGACGTCGTCGCCTCCGACCAGAACGCCAAGACCGAGAGGGCCGCCCAGAGCCCGGCGAGACCACCGGC
>DAIPJR010000088.1:0-7454 GCA_036770165.1 Actinomycetes bacterium
GAGGTAGCGGGCGACGACGCGCCCCTCGGCCTCCAGCTCGTCGAGGGTGCGCTCGTCGGCGACGTAGCCGCCCTCGCCGTTCTTGAGCGGTATGACGATCTCCTGCCCGACCGCGTAGTCGCCGGTCCAGGCCGTCGACGCGGTCTCGATCCGCAGCCGCTGGTCGCGGCAGACGAAGTGCAGGGTGTCGTTGCGGGTCAGGGCGCCGGGGAGCAGGTGCGACTCGCAGAGGATCTGGAAGCCGTTGCAGATGCCGAGCACGGGCAGGCCGCCCGCGGCCGCGTCGACCAGGGTCGCCATCACCGGGGAGAAGCGGGAGATCGCGCCGCACCGCAGGTAGTCGCCGTACGAGAAGCCTCCGGGGAGCACCACCGCATCGACGCCGTGCAGCGAGCGGTCCTTGTGCCACAGCGCGACCGGTTCCGCGCCGACCATGGCAACGGCACGGCGCGCGTCGCGGTCGTCGAGCGAGCCCGGGAACGTCACCACCCCGATGCGCGGCGCCATCAGGCCTCGACCCGTACCGAGTAGTCCTCGATCACCAGGTTGGCCAGGAGCATCTCGGCCATCTCCTCGGCCCGCGCCTTGAGCGCCTCGTCGGCGGGACCGTCGACCTCGATCTCGAAGCGCTTGCCCTGGCGCACGCTGCCGACCCCCTCGAAGCCGAGACGGCCGAGCGCACCCAGCACCGCCTGGCCCTGCGGGTCGAGGATCTCCGGCTTGAGCATGACGTCGACGACGACGCGGGCCACGAGGCGCTCCCAGGGACTGGTGGGCTGACGGGCATGGTTGAGCGAGGCGGTGGTGTGCAGCGGTCCAGCCAGGATACTGGGCATCGGGAGGACATCGTGAACGGCGTGCGCAAGCGGACCTACGACCTGGCGATGCGCCTCGTGCTGACCTCTACGACACGAGTCCACCGGGTGCTGGACCGGGCGTCGCACGGCCGCCTCGGGCGGCACTTCCCGGGCGGCATGCAGGTCGTGTGGATCTCCACCCTCGGTCGCCGCTCGGGGCAGTGGCGCCGCACGCCCCTGCTGGCGGTGCGCGACGGCGCGGGCAGCACAGGCAGCGCGACCTCGTACGTCGTCGCGGGGTCCAACGCCGGGCAGGCCCGGGTCCCCGGCTGGGTGTTCAACGTGCGTGACCACCCGAGCGGCTACCTGGAGGTGGACGGGATCCCGTCGCGGGCCCGCTTCGAGGAGACCCTCGGGACGGACCGGGATGCGCTGTACCGCCGGCTGGCACAGAGCTGGCGGTCCTTCACCTCGTACGAGAAGCACGCGGAGAGATACATCCCGGTCTTCCGGGTCGTGCTCGAGGAGCAGGTCAGCTCGGTACCCGGGATGCCGCCGAAGCCTGCCAGGCCGCCCAGGCCGAGCTGACGCAGTCGGCCAGGGAGCGCCGGGAGGCCCAGTCGAGGTCCCGCGCGGCGAGCACTCCGGAGGCCACGATGCGAGCCGGGTCGCCGGGGCGCCGGTCGGCGGTCTCGGGCGTGAAGTCGATGCCGGTCACCTCGGCCATCGTCGCCATGATCTGCAGGACACTGACCCCGTCACCGCTGCCGAGGTTGTAGACCGGCTCCAGCGGCCGGCCCGCCTCGAGCGCCTGCGCCGCTGCCACGTGCGCGTCGGCGACGTCGGCGACGTGGACGTAGTCGCGTACGCAGGACCCGTCCGGCGTCGGGTAGTCGGTGCCGCGCACCACCGGGGTACGGCCCTCGCTGAGCGCCTTGAGCACCAGCGGGAACAGGTTGTGCGGGCTGGTGTCGTACAGGCCGGGGTCGCCGGAGCCCACCACGTTGAAGTAGCGGAGCGACGTGTGCCGCAGGCTGGTCACGCGTGCGACGTCGCGGATCAGCCACTCGGTGATGAGCTTGCTCTCTCCGTACGGCGACTCGGGACGCCCGGACAGGTCCTCGGTGACCAGGTCGACGTCGGGCGTGCCGTAAACGGCCGCCGAGGACGAGAACACCAGCTGCTCCACCCCGAGGTCGACCATCGCTTCGAGCAGCACCTGCGCACCCGTGACGTTCTGCTGGTACGTGTGCAGCGGGCGCTCGACGGAGACGCCGGCGTACTTGAACCCGGCCAGGTGGATCGCACCCGTGCAGCCGTGCTCGGTGATCGCCGAGCGCACGGTCGCGGGGTCGACGACGGACCCCTCCACGAACGGCGTCCCCCCCGAGACGAACGAGCGGTGGCCGCTCGACAGGTCGTCGAGGACCACCACCGGGAGGTCCTTGGCCTGCATCGCCCGGACGACGTGCGAGCCGATGTAGCCGGCCCCACCGGTGATCAACCAGGTCATGCGAACTGCCTTCCGGTGAGCCGCTCGTAGGCCTCGACGTACTTGGCGCGGGTGCGCTCGACGACCTCGTCGGGTAGCGGGGGCGGGGGCTCGCCCGAGGTGCGGTCCCACCCCGATGCCGGCGAGGTCAGCCAGTCGCGCACGTACTGCTTGTCGAACGATGCCTGGGCATGGCCCGGCTCCCACTCGGTGGCCGGCCAGAACCGAGACGAGTCAGGCGTGAGCACCTCGTCGGCCAGGACGATCGTCCCGTCGGGGCGACGGCCGAACTCCAGCTTGGTGTCGGCCAGGATGATGCCGCGGCCGTGGGCGATCTCCTCGCCCCGCGCGTAGACCGCGAGGGTGAGCCGGCGAAGGTCGTCGGCGACCGCGGAGCCGACCGTCGCAGCGACGGCGGCCAGGTCGACGTTCTCGTCGTGCTCGCCCTGCGGGGCCTTGGTCGCCGGCGTGAAGATCGGCTCCGGCAGCCGCGACCCGTCGACGAGGCCTTCGGGCAACGAGACCCCGCACACGCCGCCGGTCCGCGAGTAGTCGGCGAGGCCGGAGCCGGTCAGGTAGCCGCGGGCCACGCACTCCACGGGCAGCATCGCCAGCTCCTCGCACACCATCGCCCGGCCCTCGTACTCGGCAGGTACGTCGAGGGCGAGCAGGTGCGTGGGGACGATGTCGGCGAGCTGCTCGAACCACCACAGGCTCAGCTGGGTGAGGACGCGGCCCTTGTCGGGGATGAGCGTCGGGATGATGTGGTCGTAGACCGAGATCCGGTCCGTGGCCACGAACAGCAACCGCCCGTCGGCCATCCGGTAGAGCTCGCGCACCTTGCCGCTGTAGACGTGCGTCAGGTCGCCGGCTGCCACGCGGACACCCTAGTGGGCGCCGGCAGGTACCCGGCGGGCCGTCTCAGGCACTGCTCGAGCGTCCGCGGTCACAGGATCGCGGCGGGTGCGTAGGCGGCGGCTGCCGGGTGCGCGGCTGCGAGCTCGCCGATCCGGCGTACGACCTCGGCCACCTGAGCCGCCGCTGCGCCGGTGAACGTGAGCGGGTCGGCGACCAGCGCGGCGAGGTCCTGTCGGGTCAGCGCCAGCCGCGGGTCGGCGGCCAGCCGGTCGAACAGGTCGTTGCCCTCGGCGCCCTGCTCCCGCATCTGCAGCGCCACCGCGACGGCATGTTCCTTGATCGCCTCGTGCGCGACCTCGCGGCCGACCCCGTGGCGAACGGCAGCCATCAGCACCTTGGTCGTCGAGAGGAACGGCAGGTAGCGGTCCAGCTCGCGCTCGACGACGGCCGGGAAGACGCCGAACTCGTCGAGCACGGTCAGGAACGTCTCGAACAGCCCGTCCAGGGCGAAGAACGCGTCGGGCAGGGCGACCCTGCGGACGACCGAGCAGGAGACGTCGCCCTCGTTCCACTGGTCGCCGGCGAGCTCGCTGACCATCGACAGGTAGCCGCGCAGGACGACGGCCAGCCCGTTGACGCGCTCGCAGGAACGGGTGTTCATCTTGTGCGGCATCGCCGACGAGCCGACCTGGCCGGCCTTGAAGCCCTCGGTGACCGTCTCGTTTCCCGCCATGAGCCGGATGGTGGTCGCGAGCGAGGACGGCCCGGCGGCCAGCTGGACCAGCGCCGACACCACGTCGAAGTCGAGGGAGCGCGGATAGACCTGGCCCACGCTGGTCAGCACCCGCGCGAACCCCAGGTGCGTCGCGACGCGACGTTCCAGCTCGGCCAGCCGAGCCGGGTCTCCGTCGAGGAGGTCGAGCTGGTCCTGGGCGGTACCGACCGGACCTTTGATGCCGCGCAGCGGGTACCTGGCGATCAGGTCGTCCAGCCGCTCGTACGCGACGAGGAGCTCCTCGGCGGCCGACGCGAACCGCTTGCCCAGCGTCGTCGCCTGCGCTGCCACGTTGTGCGACCGGCCCGCGACGACGAGGGCGTCGTACTGCGCGGCGAGAGCGGCGAGCCGGACCAGCGTGGCGACGGTCTTGTCCCGTACGAGGACCAGGCCGGCGCGCACCTGCAGCTGCTCGACGTTCTCGGTGAGGTCGCGCGACGTCATGCCCTTGTGGATGTGCTCGAAGCCGGCGAGCGCGCTGAACTCTTCGATGCGGGCCTTCACGTCGTGCCGGGTCACCCGTTCGCGGGCCGCGATGCTGGCGAGGTCGACCGTGTCCACCGCCGCCTCGTACGACTCGACGACACCGTCGGGAACGTCGACGCCGAGCTCACGCTGGGCCTCCAGCACCGCGATCCACAGCCGCCGCTCGAGGACGATCTTGTGCTCGGGCGACCACAGCGTGGCCATCGGGGCAGACGCGTAGCGGGCGGCGAGCACGTCGGGCGTGTGCGGCTTCACGGTCACGTCCCCATCCTCCCGTATCCGGCCGTACCTCCCCGCGGAGCCGGGGTCAACGCGGGAGAGAGGCGGCCAGGGCGATGTCGGTGCGGTGCTGCGACCCGGCCAGGTGGATGCGCCCGACGGCCTCGTACGCCCGGGCGCGGGCCTGGCCGAGGTCGGACCCGGTCGCCGTCACGGACAGGACCCGGCCACCGGCGCTGACCACGCTGCCGTCCAGGCGCGGGGCCGTACCGGCGTGCAGGACGTGCGCCCCCTCGACGGCCTCGGCGTCGGCCAGGCCATCGACGACGTCGCCGGTACGAGGAGCAGCCGGGTAGCCCTCGGCGGCCACGACCACGGTCACCGCAGCCTCGTCGGACCAGCGCAACGGCTCGATCAGGTCGAGCTTGCCGGTGGCCGCCGCCCTCAGCAGTCCGGCCAGCGGGGTCTGCAACCTGGCCAGGACCACCTGCGTCTCGGGGTCGCCGAACCGGGCGTTGAACTCGATGACCCTCGGGCCCTTGCCGGTCATGGCGAGACCCGCGTAGACGACGCCCACGAACGGGATGTCCCTGCGGTGGAGCTCGTCGACGGTCGGCTGGACGATCCGCTGCACCACCTCCTCGGCGAGGCCCGGCGGCGCCCACGGGAGCGGTGAGTAGGCGCCCATGCCGCCGGTGTTCGGGCCCGTGTCGCCGTCGCCGATGCGCTTGAAGTCCTGGGCGGGCTGCAAGGGGACGACCGTCTCGCCGTCGGTCAGGCAGAACAGCGAGACCTCCGGACCGTCGAGGTACTCCTCGATGATCACCGTGCCGCAGGCCGCCGCGTGCGCGAGGGCCACGTCGCGGTCGTCGGTCACGACGACCCCCTTGCCGGCGGCGAGGCCGTCGTCCTTGACGACGTACGGCGGTCCGAAGGCGTCGAGGGCCGCGGCCGCCTCCTCCGGGGTGTCGCACACGTGGGCCATGCCAGTGGGCACGCCCGCCTCGGCCATGACCTCCTTGGCGAACGCCTTGCTTCCTTCGAGCTGGGCGGCCTCCCGCGAGGGTCCGAAGCAGTCGATGCCCGCGGCCCGGACGGCATCGGCGACGCCTGCGACCAGTGGCACCTCGGGGCCGATGACGACCAGGTCGGCGCCCCAGAACGTGGCCAGCTTGGCGACGGAGTCGGGGTCGGCCGGCTCCACCGGCAGCGTCGCGGCGACCTGGGCGGTGCCCGCGTTGCCGGGCGCGCACGCCAGCGCGGTCACGTCGGGGTCGGCGGCGAGCGAACGGCACAGCGCGTGCTCACGAGCACCGGCGCCGATCACGAGGACCTTCACGCCTCGCAGGCTACCCGGCCCGCCCGGGGCGCGGTCCAGCCCGTCCGACCACCTGGACCTTGGGCGAGACCTTGGCCCAGCGCTTGTCGCAGGTGAGGATCACATCGGCGCGCTCGACGTCGGCCGTCGCGAGGACGAGGGCGTCCGGCAGCCGCAGCCACCGGTGGGCGGCTCGCAGCATCGCCGCCGCCTCGGCGACCCGCTCGTCGACCTCGACCGCGCCACCGAGCGCGTCGTCGATCGTCTTCTTCGCGCGGGCCAGCCCCTCGGCACCGAGCCGTGCGGCGCCCACCAGGGCCTCGGCGAGCACGACGACCGAGAGCAGGTAGTGCGTCTGCGCGTCCGTCGCCGCGTCCAACGCGCGGCGGGCGTCGAGGTGATGCGCGTCGTCGGGGTCGAACAGCGCGACGACCACGCTGGTGTCGATCGCTACCGTTCCCACTCGTCCCGCAAGGCCTCGAGGTTCGTCGCCGCCGACAGGCCCGGCATGGAACCGATCAGTGCCGCCATGGGGTCGTGCTCGCGGACCAGCTGGAGCACGCCGTCGGAGATGACCTCGACGCGGATGCTGTCACCGGGCCCGAGGTGGGCCGCAGCCAGCGCCGCGACCGGCAGCGTCACCTGGTTCTTGCTGGACACCCGGGTCACCCCGCGTCGCCGCGGAGCCCGCAGTTCCTTTACTTTCGTCGCCATGACTCAAGGTTAGCAGGGGCCCCGTACGACGGCTCCAGCCTTCATCACGAACGAGACGTCCTCGAGCCGGCTCACGTCGTCGGTGGGGTCGCCCACGACGGCGACCAGGTCCGCGTACAGGCCGGGGGCGACCCGGCCGATCCGGTCGTCCCAGCGCAACAGCTCGGCGGCCCAGAGCGTGGCCGTACGGATCGCGTCGATCGGCTGCTGCCCGAGGCGCACCTGGTAGGCCAGCTGGCGGGCGTTCAGGCCGTGCGGGTAGATGCCACTGTCGGTGCCGAACGCGAGCCGGACACCGGCCTTGACGCAGGTGGCGAAGCCGTCGCGCTGGACCTGCGTCGTCTCGTCGTTCTTGCGGAGGACGTCGGCCGCCCACCCGTGCAGGCGGCCCTGCTCGGCGATCCAGTCGCCGCAGTAGACGTCGGCCACGAGGAACGTGCCTGCGTCGGCCATCAGCGCGATCGCCTCGTCGTCCATCAGGGAACCGTGCTCGATCGAGCGCACCCCGGCGCGCACCGCCCGCTTGATGCCCTCGGCACCGTGTGCGTGGGCCGCGACGTCGGCGCCGTACAGGGCCGCCTCCTCGACGGCCGCCCTGATCTCGGCCTCGGAGAACTCGGGCGCGCCGGGCACGCCGCCAGCCGTCATCACCGCCCCGGTCGCGATGACCTTCACGAGGTCGGCGCCGCCGTGCAGGACCCGACGCACCGCCTTGCGGACCTCGTCGACGGAGTCGGCCACCCCCGCCCGGAGGTCGCGCGGCACGACGACGTCGAGGTCCTGGGCCAGCCCGGT
>DAIPJR010000089.1:0-7444 GCA_036770165.1 Actinomycetes bacterium
GCCTTGGCCGGCGCCTCGGCCACGGCGACGGCGGCCGCGTGCGCGAACCGGTTGCTCGACCCGATGACGAACGTCTCGAAGGTGTACTTCGGGTTCAGCCGGCTCGCCTCTCCGTCGCGGCGCGGCCCCTGCTGGCCAGACCCTGGACGGGTGGGCGTGGGTACGAACGGGTCGCCGCGCGGGCGGTACAGCTGTCCGGAGGCGGCATCCAGGTCCGCGGCGAACGTACCGTCGGCCACCTCGTCGGTGAGATCGTCCATCTCGCCCTGGGGGGACTCGCTGTCCACCACGCTCGGGTCGACGGTCACGGCGATCTGCACCTCGTGGCCGAGCTCGCCGGACAGTGCCGAGGTGAGGACGGCGCGCAGCCGGTTCTCGATGAAGTCGCGGGCGAAGTCGTTGGGCGCGGCGATCAGGACGGTGTCACCCACGACGGCCATCGGTCGCGTCAGCCGCAGGAACGCCCGGTGCTGCGCCGACAGCGTGCCGTCAGCCAGCCCGGCGAGCGTGCGCTGCCAGACCTGCACCAGCTGCTCAGCGGCCTGGTCTTCGGTCGGCTCGGCCACCGGTGTGGGTCTCCTCGGTCGTAGATGTACCAATCGTCCACACCGTCGTCCACAGCCTGTGCACGGTGTGCACAGCCGCTTCCAGCGGGGGTCCAGCAGGTCCTGCGGGTGTGCCGAAGCGGGTGACGCTATCCGCGGCGTGTCGCACGGTACACCCGCCAGGTATCGGGCAGTCTGGTCTGTTCGCACGACGCCGTGCCCCTGCCCCGACCCGTCGGTTTGACCGCCTGCGGGACCCGCCCGTACCGTAGGAGCAGCCGTGGTGTCGGCCGTTGTCGCGTGCCCGCGGGGGGCTTCCTCGCCGTGGGCGTCCGGTGGTGGCCGATGTTGGCTGTACCCACCGCTGGATCCACAGCGGACCAGTCCCTTCCTCCAGGAGCCACCCCGTGAGCAAGCGCACCTTCCAGCCGAACAACCGGCGCCGGGCCAAGACGCACGGGTTCCGGTTGCGGATGCGCACCCGCGCTGGTCGTTCCATCCTCTCGGCGCGCCGCCGCAAGGGCCGCTCAGAGCTCTCGGCCTGACGTCGGTCGATCGGACCGGTCGTGCTGGCTCGACGGAACCGCGTGCGCCTCGGCGCGGACTTCAAGCGGGCCATCCGAACGGGCCGTCGACGCGGGCGCACCCGCCTGGTGGTGCACCTCCAGGTGGACTCCGCACAGCAGCATGGTTCGATCGATCAGGTCGACCCCGTGGACCCGCCTCCACGGGCCGGGTTCGTCGTCAGCAAGGCCGTGGGAGGTGCCGTGGTCCGCAACACCGTGACCCGCCGCCTGCGCGCGCTGGTGGGACAGCGGCTCGCCGACCTGCCTGCGGGCTCCCTGCTGGTCGTCCGTGCGCTCCCGCCCGCCGCGACCGCCACGTCGGCCGAGCTGGCGGCCGACCTCGACGCCTGCCTCGCCGGCGTCCTTCCGGCGGTCCGGCCATGAGCCCACGGGCCGTAACGGTCAACCTCTTGACGAGGGTGAGGCGAGTTCCGGCCGTGGTCCTGGTCTTCGCGATCCGGGTCTACCAACGGGTCATCTCGCCGTGGACAGCGTCCAGCTGCCGCTACTACCCGTCCTGCTCGTCCTACGCGGTGCAGGCTCTGTCGACGCACGGCGTGCTGCGTGGTGGCTGGCTCGCGGCGCGCCGCCTCGGCCGCTGCCACCCCTGGACGGCGGGCGGCGTCGACCACGTACCGCCGGCGCGTGCGCCGCTGGCACAGCCCACGTCCCCGCTGACAGGAGTCTGACGTGAGCGTCTTCAACAGCGTGCTCGCCCCGCTCTACAACGCGGTGTCCTGGGTACTGCTCATGTTCCACAAGGGCTGGAGCCACATCTTCGCGCCGACGAGCGGTGCGGCGTGGGCGCTGTCGATCGTCATGCTCGTCGTCCTGATCCGGATCTGCTTGATCCCGCTGTTCGTCAAGCAGATCAAGGCGCAGCGCGGGTTGCAGGTGCTGCAGCCGCAGATGAAGGCGATCCAGACCAAGTACAAGAACGACCGCCAGAAGCAGTCCGAAGAGATGATGAAGCTCTACAAGGAGACGGGGACGAACCCGCTCTCGAGCTGCCTGCCCATCCTCGTGCAGTCACCGTTCTTCTTCGCGCTGTTCCACGTGCTGTCGTACGTCGCGAAGGACACCCCGGTCGGCGTGCTCGACCAGCAGACCGTCCGGCAGGCGCACCAGGCCCTCGTGTTCGGCGCACCCATCTCGGACAGCTTCGTCAACGCGCACGGCTCGCTCACGACGCAGATCGTCGCCGCCGTAATGATCATCCTGATGACCGCGACGACGTTCACCACCCAGCGGCAGCTCATGGTCAAGAACCAGCCGCTCGGCCAGGCCAACCCGATGATGCAGCAGCAGAAGATCCTGCTGTACGTCTTCCCGGCGATGTTCGCCATCTTCGGCATCAACTTCCCGATCGGCGTCCTCATCTACTGGCTGACCACGAACCTGTGGACCATGGGCCAGCAGTTCTATGTGATCCGGCGCAACCCGACCCCAGGCAGCGCGGCGGCCGAGGCCCTCGAGAAGCGCCGGTCGGAGCGCGAGGCCGCGAGGGTCGCTGCCGCACCGGCGGCCCCGCCCGACTCGGTCGACCCCGCCGACGGTGGGGTGGCCACCGCGACCGACGCGAAGCCGCTCCCCCCGGTACGCCAGCAGCCCAAGCGCGAGCCACGGGCGAAGCGCAGCGGCCCACCGAAGAAGAGCACCTGACCCGGATCCGCGCGCCGCGGACCGACCTCTTGACCCCGCTTCCCCACCTGGCACGTCCCGTGCCCGACCACCGGAGCAAGCCTTGACCGAGCCGATCGACAACGACGTGATCGACCCTGCGCCCGTGGACGCTGCGACCGCGGTTGCCGCAGCCGCGGGCACCGGCCTGGGTGGCGAGTCGGCCGCCGAGCCGGTTGAGACGCCGGACGAGCCCGCCGAGCCCGCCGAGTCTGCTGAGCCCGCTGAGCCCGCCGAGTCTGCTGAGCCCGCTGAGTCTGCAGAGCCGGCTGGATCCACGCAGGCGGACGAGCCCGCTGCAGGGGCGCCCAACGCCCGCCTGGTGCAGGAGGGCGACATCGCGGCCGACTACCTCGAAGGTCTGCTCGACATCGCCGATCTCGACGGGGACATCGACATGGACGTCGAGGGCGACCGTGCAGCTGTCTCGATCGCCGGTGGCGACCTGGGCCATCTGGTGGGCCGCAACGGCGAGGTGCTGGACGCGCTGCAGGAGCTGACCCGCCTGGCCGTGCTCCGCGAGACCGGCGAGCGCAGTCGGCTCATGCTCGACATCGAGGGGCACCGCGCGCGCCGTCGTGTCGACCTGACCCAGATCGGTACAGAAGCGGCAGATCGGGCCAAATCCACCGGTGAGCCGGTGTCGCTCCCGGCGATGACCCCGTTCGAGCGGAAGATCGTGCACGACGCCGTTGCCGCGGCGGGCCTGGTGTCCGAGTCCGAGGGCGTCGAGCCGATGCGGTATGTGGTGGTTCGTCCGGCGTGACGGGTACGGACGGCGTTCGTGCGATCGATGCTGGCACCGCGTCCGCCGACGTTTCACGTGAAACCGTCCTGCCTCCTCCCCCCGAGGTGGCGCGACAGGTGTTCGGCGAGTCGCTCGCGGCCGTGGTGGCGTACGCGGAGCTGTTGGCCGGCCCGGGCGTACTGCGCGGGCTCATCGGGCCGCGTGAGGTGGGCAGGCTCTGGGAGCGTCACCTGCTGAACTGTGCCGTCATGGCCGAGCTTGTTCCGCTGGGGGCGGCTGTGGACGACGTCGGCAGCGGTGCGGGCCTGCCCGGTATCGTGCTCGCTCTCTGCCGGCCTGACCTGACGGTCACGCTGGTCGAGCCGCTGCTCCGACGTACCGTGTTCCTGGAGGAAGTCGTGTCCGAGCTCGGTCTCGGCAACGTGGTGGTCGCCCGCCAACGGGCTGAAGAGCGCGCCCGAACCGGTCCTTCCGCCGACGTCGTCACCGCTCGCGCGGTCGCCCCGCTGGACCGGCTCGCCGGGTGGTGTCTGCCCTTGCTGAGGAGCGACGGCGTCCTGCTGGCTGTCAAAGGGGCCGCCGCCACCGAGGAGCTGCAGGCGGCCGCGGCGGCGATCCTCGCGGCCGGCGGACGGGACAGCGAGGTGGTCGTCGTGGGGACGGGCCTCGTGGATCCACCGACCACCGTCGTGCGAGTCCGTCGTTCCCCGGTGTCCCCAGCCGGGCGGCGGACGAAGCGGTCGGCGGCTGGCCGCCCAGCAGCCGCGCAGCCCGCTCGAGGCCGACGATGAGCGAGACAACGCCGGAGCGGCCCCGCGTGATCGAGCTGGTGGTTTCACGTGAAACGTCCGAACCCCAGCGCGAGCCGCATGACGACACCCCCATCGCCCGCGCCGCCCGTACGGCGGTCGAGGTCATGAGCGGGCGAGCCGGCGAGCTCCCTCGACCGCCACGTACCCGAGTCCTGACCGTGGCCAACCAGAAGGGCGGCGTCGGCAAGACCACCACGACGGTCAACGTTGCTGCGGCGCTCGCGCTCAGCGGCCTGCGCGTCCTGGTCCTCGACCTCGACCCCCAGGGGAACGCCTCGACTGCGCTCGGGGTGCCGCACCAGGCGGGGACGCCCAGCGTCTACGAGGTCCTCGTCGAGGGAGCCGCGCTCTCCTCGGTCATCCAGTCGGTCGACGGCATCCCCGGCCTGTACGCGGCTCCGGCGACCATCGACCTGGCTGGAGCCGAGATCGAGCTGGTCTCGCTGGTGGCGCGCGAGTCACGGCTGCTGCGCGCCCTCGACGCGTACGTACCGGACGGCGACCGCCTCGACTACGTGCTCATCGACTGCCCGCCCTCGCTCGGGTTGCTGACGGTGAACGCGATGGTGGCGGCGGAGGAGGTGTTCATCCCGATCCAGTGCGAGTACTACGCCCTGGAAGGGCTCGGCCAGCTGGTCCGCAACGTGGATCTCGTGAAGGCCCACCTGAACCCGAAGCTGCACATCTCGACCATCCTGCTCACGATGTACGACGCGCGGACCCGGCTGGCCGCCCAGGTGGCTGACGAGGTCCGCGTGCACTTCGGCGAGCGCGTGCTCAAGACACTCATCCCCCGCTCGGTACGCGTCAGCGAGGCGCCGAGCTACGGCCAGACCGTGATGACCTACGATCCGGGTTCCACCGGAGCACTGTCCTACCTCGAGGCCGCGCGCGAGCTCGCGCGTCAGGTCGAACCGTACGGTGGCTGAGGAGCTGAGCATGAACGTGCGCCGTGGTGGGCTGGGGCGAGGGCTCGGAGCGCTGATCCCGTCCGAGCCGCCGACCGAGCGCCGCGCAGGGGACGACCGGCCGAGCATCGTCGACGGCGGTCCCGCGCTCGAGGCGCCGGCGTCCGCGCACTTCGCCGAGGTGCCGATCGACGCGATCGCGCCGAACCCCCGCCAGCCGCGAACGGTCTTCGACGAGGACGCGCTGGGCGAGCTCGTCCACTCCATCCGCGAGATCGGGCTGCTGCAGCCGATCGTCCTGCGGCCGGTCGGGAGCGGCCGCTACGAGCTGGTCATGGGCGAGCGCCGGTGGCGAGCAGCAAAGCTGGCCGGGCTGACCGCGATCCCCTCCATCGTCCGGGCGACGGGCGACGAGGACCTGCTCCGGGACGCCCTGCTGGAGAACCTGCACCGCAGCCAGCTCAACCCGCTCGAGGAGGCGGCCGCGTACGACCAGCTGCTGCAGGACTTCGGCTGCACCCACGAGGAGCTGGCGGCCCGCATCGGCCGGTCGCGCCCGCAGATCTCGAACACGATCCGGCTGCTCAAGCTACCGACCGCGGTCCAGCGCCGAGTGGCGGCCGGAGTGCTGTCGGCCGGGCACGCGCGGGCGCTGCTGGGGCTCGACAGCGCCGAGGCCCAGGACCGCCTGGCGCACCGGATCGTCGCCGAAGGGCTGTCGGTGCGGGCGGTCGAGGAGATCGTCACTCTGGGTGACGATTCCGATCAAGAACGGCCGGGGCGCAGCAGGACGCGACGTCCGACTGCCCCAGGTCTTGCGGACATCGCGTCCAGGCTGTCCGACCGCTACGAGACGCGGGTCCGCGTCGACGTCGGCCGCACGAAGGGCACCATCACCATCGACTTCGGCTCGCTCGAGGACCTGCACCGGATCCTCGACCTGATGGAGGGCCAGCCGCCGGCCTGACTCCTGCCTTGTCGACAATGACGGCCTGGGCCTGCTTGTCGACAAGGAGACTCAGGCGACGCGTCCCGCGGGGGACCTAGCGGTGACCGCGTGCGCTCGCGCGCTCCACCAGCCCGCGCCACAGCGTCCCCAGGTCCTGGCCACCGGCAGCGGCGGCCTGCGGGAACAGCGAGGTCTCGGTCATGCCGGGGGCCACGTTGACCTCGAGGAACCACGGCACACCGGCGTCGTCCACCACGAGGTCGGTGCGCGAGAGATCGCGCAGCCGCAGCGCCCGATGCGCCGTCACCGCGGCCGCAGCGCACCGTGCAGCCACCGCCGGGTCCAGCCGGGCCGGCGCGAAGAACTCCGTGGCGCCCGCGGTGTACCGGGCCGAGTAGTCGTAGAAGCCGCCGTCCGGCACGATCTCGACCACCGGCAGCGCAGCGGGACCGCCGTCGGTCTCGACCACCGAGACGGCAACCTCGACCCCTGAGACGAACCGCTCCACGAGCGCGGTGTCGCCGTACGAGAAGCAGCCGACCATGGCTGCGGGCAGCTCGTCGGGCGTACGGACGACGGCGGCCCCGAGGGACGAGCCACCGCGCGCGGGCTTGACCATGAGGGGCAGCCCGAGCGTGTCCAGCAGGGCCGTCATGACGGCAGCGGCCCCCAGCTCGCGGAACGTGGTCTGCGGCAGCGTGACCGACGCGGGCGTCGACAGCCCGGCCTCGGCGACCGCCGACTTGGCGGTGGGCTTGTCGAAGGCGACGCGGCAGGCCTGCGGACCGGACCCGACATACGCCAGGCCAAGCATGCCCAGCACGTCGCGCAGCGCGCCGTCCTCGCCGCTCGCGCCGTGCAGGAGGGGGACGACCACCCCGGGCGGGTCGGCGGCCAGAGCCGGGAGCAGCCCGGCGTCTATGTCCGAGACCGACACGTCCACGCCCGCTGCCCGCAAGGCCTCGGCCACGCGACGGCCGGAGCGCAGGGACACGTCGCGCTCGTGCGAGAGGCCACCAGCCAGGACGACGACCGACGTCTCGGAGCGGGTCATGCGGTCGCCGGCCCCGGGACGTCGGACGGTGAGCTGTCGGGTCCAGCGGCCCCCGGGCCGAACGTCGCGAGCAGCTCGAGCTCGCCCTCGATCACCGACGCCAACCTGCGCACCCCCTCGCGGATCCGTTCCGGCTCCGGGTAGCAGTACGACAGCCGCAGCGACCGCCGGCCCATCGGCTT
>DAIPJR010000090.1:0-7441 GCA_036770165.1 Actinomycetes bacterium
GCTGCCATCGAGAACATGCTGCTGGCCGCAACTGCCCTGGGCTACGGCAGTTGCTGGCTGGAGGGCTACACTCTGCGCCGCGAGGACGAGCTCAGGCTGGTGCTGGGCGTACCGCCTGAGAAGCGGCTGATGACGCTGATCCCCATCGGTACGCCGGCGGAGTGGCCGCAGAAAGAAAAGAAGACCCTGGAGCAAGTCATCCACTGGGAGATGTACTAATGGCCAAGACGCTCAATTCGCTCGATCGCCAGGCGCAGGACCTGTTCACGACAGCCCTGGCCTGGGCCGACCGGAGCACGCCTTCGCGGTGGACGCCGGCCTTCTCCAGCGCGCGCTGCTCGGCGACGTTGTCGACGTCGGTGCTCGCCTCGATGCGCGTGGCGGTCGTCGTCGCGAACAGCTGCTCCGCCAGCAGCCTTTGCGCCACGGAACCGATGCCCTGGCCGCGGAACTCCGCGCCGAGGCTGATCCCGATGTTGTACGCCCGGGAGCCCAGGTTGGGGCCGTAGTAGACCGGGTGCCAGCTCATCGACCCGGCACGGACGCCGTCCAGCTCGACGACGGACCGCGCGAGGTCGGCCAGCCGGGGAGCGTCGCGCTCGCCCCAGTCCTCCCAGGCCGACTCCTCGCCCACTGCCTGCTCGCCCTCGTACGGGTCGCGCAGCGTCACCCGCCCCGTCAGGCTGCCCGCCATCAGACGACCGCCATCAGACGAGGAACGCGAGGACGACGAGCAGGGCGCCGGCCACGAGGGCGACGAGGGAGTCGGTCGCCCAGCTGGTGGTCACGTCGAGGTCGGACCCGGGCCCGCCGCCCGAGACCCCCGACGCGCCGCGGGACTGCTCGGACCGCTCCCGGAAGCGCATGCAGATCCCGTCGGCCCGGCTGATCAGAGGCCCGCGCGCCGTGGTCCCGGCGGCGGCGGTAGCTGCCTTGCTCGGCGGCCCGGTCGACGGCTTGGTCGAAGGGAAGCCGTAGTCGCGCATCTGCCGCTCCGCGGCCGGCGGCTTCGGTCGGCGGCGGGGGACGGCGAAGCAGCGCACGACCGTGCCGCCGGCGTGGATGCGGAGCACGTCGGTGACGTCCACGTTCGTGACCGCACCCCACGAGACCCGGTGGGTGCGCAACGGGTTGCGGACCGCGAGCCCGTCGATCTCCTCGTGGACGGCGGGACGCACGCCCAGGACGTATGCCAGCAGGCACGCGGCGACCTCGACGAGCAGGAAGCTGAGGTCGGCTCCGACGTCGCCGCTACGGACGATGTCGATCGCGCCGAGCACGCATACGGTGATCAAGGTGAAGGCGACGAAGCGACCGCTCGTCAGGTAGAAGCCCTGGTAGTCGTAGACCTGCCCGGCACCCGCCCCGGGCACCGACCGGTGGACCAGCCCGGGGTCGGGGCTGCCCTCGGGACGCGGCTCGGCCATGCCGACATTCTGCCTCGGATCCGCGGCTAGGATCGATCGGTGACGACGACTGCGGCGGGCCTCGCAGATGTGACGGCCTCGGGGGCCGCGCTGCGCCGCTTCCTGCATGGCCTGCCAGGCGTCGACCAGGTGGGCGCCGAGGCGCGCGCTGCCGACCTCGCGACCCGCTCGATCAAGACCACGGCCAAGGCCTTCGCGATCGACCTGGCGATCCAGATGATCGACCTCACGACGCTCGAGGGCATGGACACCACGGGCAAGGTCCGGGCCTTGTGCGCCAAAGGGATCCGCCCCGACCCGAGCGACCCGACGACGCCGTCGGTCGCCGCGATCTGCGTCTACAGCGACCTCGTCGGGGTTGCCAAGGAGGCGCTCGGCAGCAGCGGCGTGCGCGTCGCGGCCGTCGCGACCGCCTTCCCCTCGGGCCGGGCCTCGATGGCGGTGAAGCTGGCCGACACCGCCGACGCGGTCAAGGCGGGCGCCGACGAGATCGACATGGTGATCGACCGGGGCGCGTTCCTGTCCGGTCACTACCTCGACGTCTTCGACGAGATCGTCCAGGTGCGCGCGGCGTGCGGGGAGGGGGACGGCAGGGCGCACCTGAAGGTGATCCTCGAGACCGGCGAGCTGCAGACCTACGACAACGTCCGCCGTGCCTCGTGGCTGGCGATGCTGGCCGGTGCCGACTTCATCAAGACGTCGACCGGCAAGATCGCCCCTGCGGCGACTCCCCCGGTGACGCTCGTGATGCTCGAGGCGGTGCGCGACTTCCGCGAGGCCACCGGCCGGCAGGTCGGCGTCAAGCCGGCCGGAGGGATCCGTACGTCGAAGGACGCGATCCGCAACCTGGTCCTGGTCAACGAGATCGCCGGCCCGGACTGGCTCAGCCCGGTGTGGTTCCGCATCGGCGCCTCGAGCGTGCTCAACGACCTGCTCATGCAACGCGCGAAGCTCGCCACCGGCCGCTACTCGGGCCCCGACTACTTCACCATCGACTGAAGGAGCGGGAGTCAATGAGCACCTTCGACTACGCGCCGGCGCCCGAGTCCCGGGCGGTGGTCGAGCTGCGGTCGTCGTACGGGCTGTTCATCGACGGCGCGTTCGTCGCCCCCGTCGACGGCGCAGCGTTCAAGACGGTCAACCCCGCGACCGAGGAGGTCCTCGCCGAGGTCGCCGAGGGCGGGCTGGCCGATGTCGAGCTGGCCGTCAAGGCCGCCCGCCGCGCCTACACCCGTACGTGGTCGAAGATGCCCGGCCGCGAGCGGGGGAAGTACCTGTTCCGCATCGCCCGGATCGTGCAGGAACGCTCCCGCGAGCTGGCCGTGCTCGAGACCCTGGACAACGGCAAGCCCATCAAGGAGTCGCGCGACGTCGACATCCCGCTGGTGGCAGCCTGGTTCTTCCACTACGCGGGCTGGGCGGACAAGCTCGACCACGCGGGATACGGACCTGACCCACAGCCGCTCGGGGTCTGCGCCCAGGTGATCCCGTGGAACTTCCCGCTGCTGATGCTGGCCTGGAAGATCGCCCCGGCGCTCGCGGCCGGCAACACCGTCGTGCTCAAGCCGGCCGAGACGACCCCGCTGACGGCGCTGCTGTTCGCCGAGATCTGCCAGCAGGCCGACCTGCCGCCGGGCGTCGTCAACATCGTCACGGGTGCGGGCGCCACGGGGCAGGCGCTGGTGGAGCACGCCGGCGTCGACAAGGTGGCCTTCACGGGCTCGACCGAGGTGGGCAAGCAGATCGCCCGCGCCGTCGCCGGCTCGCACAAGAAGGTCACCCTCGAGCTCGGGGGCAAGGCGGCCAACATCGTGTTCGACGACGCGCCGATCGACCAGGCGGTCGAGGGCATCGTCCGTGGCGTCTTCTTCAACCAGGGGCACGTGTGCTGCGCAGGTACCCGGCTGCTGGTCCAGGAGTCGGTCGCCGACGAGGTCATGCGCAAGCTGAAGCGACGCGTGGCGGCGTTGCGGCTCGGCGACCCGATGGACAAGAACACCGACATCGGCGCGATCAACTCCTCGGCCCAGCTCGAGCGCATCCGTACCCTCGCCGAGGTCGGCGAGTCCGAGGGAGCGCAGCGGTGGTCGCCGCCGTGCGAGCTGCCGGACCACGGGTTCTGGTTCGCGCCGACCATCTTCACCGGCGTCACTCAGGCGCACCGCATCGCCCGCGAGGAGATCTTCGGGCCGGTGCTCTCGGTGCTGACCTTCCGTACGCCCAAGGAGGCCCTCGAGAAGGCCAACAACACCCCGTACGGGCTCTCGGCAGGGGTGTGGACCGACAAGGGCTCACGGATCCTGTGGATGGCCCAGCACCTGCGGGCGGGGGTCGTGTGGGCCAACACCTTCAACAACTTCGACCCGGCGTCGCCGTTCGGCGGCTACAAGGAGTCGGGCTACGGCCGCGAGGGCGGCCGGCACGGGCTGGAGGCGTACCTCGATGTCTGACCGGCTGGAGGTCCGCAAGACGTACAAGCTGTACATCGGCGGCAAGTTCCCGCGCTCCGAGAGCGGGCGCTCGTACGAGGTGACCGACCACAAGGGCCACTTCCTCGCCAACCCGGCACTGGCCTCCCGCAAGGACGCCCGCGACGCCGTGGTTGCGGCACGGGCGGCGTTCCCGGGCTGGTCAGGGGCGACCGCGTACAACCGCGGCCAGGTCCTGTACCGCGTCGCCGAGGTGATGGAGGGCCGGCGCGAGCAGTTCGTCACCGAGGTGTCAGCCGCGGAGGGTGTCACCCGCCGCAAGGCCGAGGGGCTGGTCGACCTCGCGATCGACCGTTGGGTCTGGTACGCCGGCTGGACGGACAAGCTGGCCCAGGTCGTCGGGAGCGCCAACTCCGTCGCCGGGCCGTTCTACAACTTCTCCGTACCCGAGCCGACCGGCGTGGTCGCCGTCGTCGCACCGCAGCGCTCGTCGCTGCTCGGCCTGGTCTCCGTCGTCGCCCCTGTCGTCGCGACGGGCAACACCGCCGTCGTCGTAGCGTCCCGCACGATGCCGCTCCCGGCCGTGACCCTGAGCGAGGTGCTCGCGACCTCCGACGTACCGGGCGGGGTCGTCAACATCCTCACCGGGGCGCCGTGGGAGATGGCGCCCTGGCTGGCCTCGCACATGGACGTCGGGGGCATCGACCTCGCCGGGTCCGGGCTCGACGCCGTCGACCTCGAGAAGGCCGCCGCGGACAACCTGAAGCGGGTCCGCCGCCCGGTCGACGCCGACGACGACTGGACCGCCCAGCCGGGCCTCGAGCGGCTCACGTCGTTCCTCGAGACCAAGACCGTCTGGCACCCCGTCGGTCTCTAGCTGGCGATCGAAGATCAGCCGGCGGCGGCGTAGCCCGGCTTGATGACGTCGTCGATGAGCCGCAGCCGCTCGTCGAACGGGATGAACGCCGACTTCATCGCGTTGACGGTGAACCACTGCAGCTCGCGCAGGCCGTAGCCGAACGCCTCGCACAGCAAGGTCATCTCGCGCGTCATCGAGGTACCGCTCATCAGACGGTTGTCGGTGTTGACGGTCACGCGGAACTTCAGCTGGGTGAGCAGCCCGATCGGGTGCTCGGCGATCGATGTCGCGGCCCCGGTCTGCAGGTTCGACGAGGGGCACATCTCCAGCGGGATCCGCTTGTCGCGTACGTACGACGCGAGCCGGCCGAGCGCGACCGACCCGTCACCGGCGACCTTGACGTCGTCGATGATGCGTACCCCGTGCCCGAGCCGGTCGGCACCGCACCACTGCAGCGCCTCCCAGATGGACGGCAGCCCGAAGGCCTCCCCCGCGTGGATCGTGAAGTGCTCGTTCTCGCGCCGGAGGTACTCGAAGGCGTCCAGGTGGCGGGTGGGCGGGAAGCCGGCCTCGGCGCCTGCGATGTCGAAGCCGACGACGCCCTGGTCGCGGTAGCGGACGACGAGCTCGGCGATCTCCTTGGAGCGGGCCGCGTGCCGCATCGCCGTGAGCAGCGTCCCGACCCGGATCGGGTGGCCGGCGGCCGCGGCCAGCCGTTCGCCGTCGCGGAACCCGGCCTGGACCGCCTGCACGACGTCGTCGAGGCCGAGGGCGCCCGCGACGTGCAGCTCCGGGGCGTACCGCACCTCGGCGTAGACCACGCCGTCCACCGCGAGGTCCTGGGCGCACTCCGACGCGACACGGTGCAGGGCGGCACCGGTCTGCATGACGCCCACGGTGTGCGAGAAGGTCTCCAGGTAGCGCTCCAGGGACCCCGATCCGCACGCGTCGACGAACCACGTCGCGAGGGCGGCCGGGTCGGTCGTGGGCAGCCCCGCGTAGCCGTTCTCGGCGGCCAGGTCGACGACGGTCGCCGGCCGGAGCCCTCCGTCCAGATGATCATGCAGGAGGACCTTGGGAATCGTCCGTACGAGGTCGCCGAAGTTGCTCACGTTGGCGAGGCTAGCGCGCTCAACCTCGCGACCTGAACGGCCGATGAAAGCGACATGCGACCCGCACCAGGTGATGACACCCGGATCATCCGCCCGGCGGCCGTCCTCGACCAGCGCACGGCCTCGCGCGTCCTGGCCGAGCTCGAGCGCCTCGACGTCGCACGCGGGGGGATCTGGAACGCCACCTCGTCGCTCTGGCAGCGCTACGACCAGCCGTGGGACGGTCTCGGCGGCGCCCGCGGTGGCGCCCAGCTCATCGGGTCCATCGCCGTCATGTACGACGCCCCGAACCGGCACCAGATCACGATCTACAAGGTCACCGTCTCGGCGTACGGGCTGACGCTCGGCTGGAGCGTCGAGGCCCTGTGCGACGACGCGCTGTCCTGGGTGGGCCTCTCCCTCGAGAGCTGCCCGCGCGCGGAGCTCGCGTCTCCGCCCACCAACGACCCGTTCAAGCGGGCCGCCACCGCACCCTGAGCCCGACTCGCAGGCAGGGCAGTCGGGCCCAGGGATGCGTGCCGCTCAGACCGCCACCCCCCGCCACCCCGCCACCCCCGCGCGTTGATCATGGGCAAATCGCCCTGTTTTCTTGATCAACATGGGCCGTTTGTCCATGATCAACGCGGGTAGGGGCCGGGCGGGAGCGGGATCAGGCGGTGATCCGGTCGATGATCAAGGGGAGGTGGTCGACCGCGCCGCCGTCGGTCCGCACGGTGTAGCCGCCGTCCAAGGCCGCCAGCGCCCGCTCGAAGCGGGCCGCGTCGTCGGCGTACAGCGTCAGCAACGGGGCCCCCGCCCGTACCTCGTCGCCGGGTTTCGCGTGCATGACCACGCCGGCACCGGCGGAGACGGGGTCCTCCTTGCGCGCCCGCCCCGCGCCGAGGCGCCAGGCCGCGACCCCCACCGCGTACGCGTCGAGCCGGCTCAGCACCCCGGAGGCCGGTGCGACCACGACGTGCGACTCCCGCGCGGTCGGCAGCGCCGCCGAAGGGTCGCCGCCCTGTGCGGCGATCATCCGCCGCCACGCATCCATCGCGGACCCGTCGGCGAGCCGGTCAGCTGGGTCAACATGGTCGACGCCGGCAGCAGCCAGCATCTCCGCTGCGAGCCGGAGGGTGAGGGCGACGACGTCGGACGGCCCGCCGCCGGCGAGCACCTCGACCGACTCGCTAACCTCCAGCGCGTTGCCGGCGGTACGCCCGAGCGGGGTGTCCATCGCGGTCAGCAGGGCCACGGTACGGACACCGGCCGCCTCGCCGAGCCCGACCATCGTGGTCGCGAGCTCGCGCGCGCGGGTGACGTCCTTCATGAACGCACCCGACCCGACCTTGACGTCGAGGACGAGCGCGCCGGTACCCTCGGCGATCTTCTTGCTCATGATCGAGCTGGCGATCAGCGGGATCGACTCCACGGTGCCTGTGACGTCGCGCAGGGCGTACAGCTTCTTGTCGGCGGGAGCCAGACCGTCCCCCGCGGCGCATATCACGGCGCCCACGTCGGTGAGGATCTGCAGCATCCGCTCGTTGCTGAGCGACGCCTGCCAGCCTGGGATCGACTCCAGCTTGTCGAGGGTGCCGCCGGTGTGGCCGAGGCCGCGCCCGGACAACTGCGGCA
>DAIPJR010000091.1:0-7409 GCA_036770165.1 Actinomycetes bacterium
ACCCGCAACGAGCCGTACGACCCGGAGGGAGCAGGTGGACTGGCGGCCGCCGTGGACCTCCTGCTCGCCGAACCGTTCGGCAACTGGCACGTCGAGACGACCGAGGGCACCGTGCAGCTGCGCGTCACCAAGCGCGGCGAGGCCCAGGTGCATCGCTCTGCGCCGGCGTCGCGCGCCGGCGACGACGCAGTCGGCGCCATCGACGCGGTCGACCGGTCGCACGACCGGAGCAAGCCGCGACTGCTCGACCCGGCCCTACCGTTCTGGCAGGTGCTCGGCATCACCGACGCGCAGGGACGGGTCAAGCCGAGCCGGCAGGACAAGTACCGCCAGGTCGAGGAGCTGTTGCGCGCGCTGGACCCGGTGGTCGGCAGTGCGGCCGAAGTCGCGAGTGCCGCCGGGCGGCCGCTCGAGGTGGTCGACCTCGGCTGCGGCAACGCCTACCTCACGCTCGGGACGTACGAGTACCTGCACGGCGTCCGCAGTCTCGACGTACGCGTGACCGGGGTCGACGTGAAGGCGCAGGCGAGGGCGCACGGCGAGCAGGTGACCGCCGAGCTCGGCTGGTCCGAAGCGGTGCGCTTCGTGGAGGGCACGGTGCTGGCGGCGCCCGTCGACGGAGCGGACATCGTGCTGGCGCTGCACGCCTGCGACACGGCGACCGACGAGGCCCTCGCCCGTGCGGTGCGCTGGCAGGCGCCGGTCGTCCTCGCGTCGCCGTGCTGCCACCACGACGTCCAGCGCCAGCTCGGCGAGGCTGCGCTGCCGCCACCAGCGCCGTACGCCGGACTGGTCCGGCACGGCATCTTGCGCGAACGGTTCGCCGACGTGCTGACCGACGCGCTTCGTGCCGCGCTGCTGCGGCTGCACGGCTATCGCGTCGAGGTCATAGAGTTCGTCGGCTCCGAGCACACGCCGCGCAACACCCTGATCCGGGCGGTACGCACGGGTGCGGCGCCGACGCTGGAGCAGGTCGAGGACTACCGGGCGCTAACCGCGGCCTGGAGCGTCACGCCCAAGCTGGAGACCCTGCTCGCCCCATGAGTCAGCTGAGTCAGCCATGATCCGGCCGTCGCGCAAGGCCACGACCCGGTCGCACCGGTCTGCGACGACCTGCTCGTGGGTGGCGACGAGCAGGGTCATCCCGTAGTCGGCGCGCAGCCGGACCAGCAGGTCGACGATGGCCGCACTGTTGGCTGAGTCCAGGTTGCCGGTCGGCTCGTCGGCGAGGAGCAGCCGTGGACCGCCGACGAGAGCGCGGGCGATTGCGACGCGTTGCTGCTGGCCGCCCGAGAGCTGGCCCGGCGTCGCGTGCTCCCGTCCGGCGAGGCCGACTGCCCCGAGCAGCTCAAGGGCTCGCGCCCGCTTGTCGAAGTCGACGCGGAACGGCAGGACCGGCACCAGGACGTTGTCGATGGCGCTCAACGTCGGCAGCAGGTGGAACCGCTGGAACACGAAGCCGACGCGGCGGCGGTACTGCGCGAGCCGGCGGGCCGACAGGCCGGTCAGACCGAGCCCGCCGACCTCGATGTCACCGGAGTCGCAGCGCTCGATCGCACCGACGAGGTGCAGCAAGGTCGACTTGCCGGACCCGCTGGCTCCCGTGACGGCCACGGTGGATCCGGGCGAGACGGTCAGCGACAGGTCGTCGACGGCCAGGATCTCCTGCTCGCCCGAGCGGAAGCACTTGGTCACCTGGTCGACGCGCACACCCCAGGACTCCACGGCGGTCACGACTCGGCCAGCAAGGCGGCGGTCGGCCGCCGGTCCACGGCGAGCGCCGGGATCGTGCCCGCCGCCAGTGTCAGGGCCACACCGGCCGCGCCGATCAACGCGGTCACGCCGAGGAGGGCTGGGGTGATGCCGCCGGCGAACGACGCCATGCCGAGGACCCCCAGCGCGCACCCCGCCGCCGTGCCCAGCACCGCCACCCCGAGCGCCTCCCACAGGACCAGCCGTGCGAGCAGCCCCTCGCTCCACCCAGCGGCCCGGAGGAAGGCGAGCTCGGCCGCGCGGTCGCGGATGTTCAGGTACAGGACGTCGACGACGGCGAACTGGGCGATGGCCACGGTGGCGACCCCCGCCAGCACGTCGACCTGCCGGGCCCGGACCGAGACCGCGTCGCCGAGCAGGGTGCCGACCACCGTGCCGTCGAAGGCCCACAGCAAGGCCGCCAGCATGGTCAGGGCCGTGACCGCCACCGTCAGGCTGATGACGGCCACAGCGGTACGTCCCGGCGTGCGCAGCAGGTTCGTTCGTGCCAGGCCGGGCAGCCCGCGGACCTCCCGGGTACGACCGGCTCTGGCGACCGCGGGCTGCATCGCGGCAGCCGGGTGTGCGCGTCCCGCTCGTACGGCCGGTCCGAGGCTTGCGAGCACGCTGACCGCCACCGCGACGGGTACGGCGAGCCACGCGTGCCGCGCTGCCACGGAGATCGACATCACCCGCCCGAGCGGGACGGCGACGGCAGCGGCGAGCACCCCCGCCAACGTGCCGACCACACCGGTCTCCGTCACCACAAGGGCGGTACGACGCCACGCCGGCCAGCCGAGGCAGGACAGGATGGCCAGCTCGCGACGCCGCTCGCGCACCGCGGCGGCTGTCGCGTTGGCCACGAAGAGCAGACACGCGACCAGGACGAGGCCGAACAGCAGAAGGCTCTTGCGGTCGACCGCGGTGATGATGCTGACGGCGACTCCCTCCTTGGTCCAGGGTTCGTCGAGGTTCAGTGCCGGTCGGCCGAACCGGCCGGCCGGCAGCGCGACCAGCTGGGCCTGCGGCGACGAGCCGACGGTGACGTCGACGTCCAGCTCGGTGGACTGACTGATCCGCTCGGCGACCAGGCGGACCCGCTCGCGCGAGACCGCGTCGATACCCGTGACGCCGGCCACGCGTACCCGGATCGCGCTGATCAGGTCGGCCCGGCCGGTGAGCAGCTCGGCGGTGTCCAGCGGGATCAGGAGTGCCGGGGGAGCGGTGAGGTAGCCGGCCGGGTCGTCGTTCGGCTGCAACGGCTGGCCTTGCAGCTGCACTCGCGAGCGCGCGTCTGCGCCCGTCACGGCCGACGACCGGTACGTCTCCAGCGGGACGGCGGACAGCGCCGAGAAGCCCACCAGGCGGGCCGGGTCGAACACGCCGAACTCGTCGACGGTCGGCCGGAGGACGACGTCAGCGAGCGGCTTGATGCTGGTCCGGCCCAGGGCGCGGAAGCCGAGGTCGTTGGCGAGGTAGGGCTCCAGGGCGAGCGCACCGGTGGCCTTGCCGCCGAAGCTGGTCGCCGACGTGCTCCATACGCCCGGATCCACCGGTACCCGTTGCGGTGTAAGCACATTCCTGCCTTCGACCGTCGATCCGATCGAGTACGTCGGCGACGAGGGGGCGATGCTGATGTCCAGCCGTACGCTCGCTTTCAGGTCGGCCAGCGCCGAGGGGTAGACGGTCGCGGCGGCATAGCTGGTGCGCTGCCGGGCGATGGCGGAGGACGCGGTCAACTGGGCCAGCAGTGGCTGCGGTCCGATGCCATCGACGGCCGTGTCGGAGAGCCGCTCGGCGGTCACGTCCAGGTGCTCCGAGACCTCGGTGCTGCTGGCCACGAGGGCCGGCACCTTCTGCGGACCAGCCCCGTTGGTGGTGACCTCGGGGAAGTAGACGCCCGAGGTCAGGGCGCCCTCGAGGCCGACCAGCCGGTCCTCTTGGCCCGGGTCGATCGCGGCGACGCCGATCCAGACCGGCCAGCTGACGTCGAAGGTCGGGCGGGACGTCGCGCGGGGTGTGCCGGTGATCCCGCGCGACTCGTCCGGGGAGTCGCCCACGTTCGTGAAGTCCAGGAAGGTGCCGTCCGGCAGCTGCTCGAGCACGAACAGCTGCGACAGATTGGCTACGGCGTCTCCCGAGCCCCCGGGGACGGTCAGCAGCTGCGTCCCGCAGATCGGCTGCCAGCCGTGGCCGTCGACCTGCTCGAGGTAGACCTGCGGGATCGAGCGCCAGTCGCAGTCCTCGGTCAGCAGCGTGCGGGCCGGCAGCAGGTGGCCGTCGGGGTCGAGGAGCCCGTTGTCGGTGGCGATGGGCACGGCCACCCGGTGGCGGGTCACGTAGACGAAACGGGGGGTCGGCTCGGTCGCCCGGGTCAGGCCGTTGTCAGCCACCCAGGTCTGCCGCAGCCGCACCACCTGGTCGGTGAGGGTCGGGTCGAGGGTGCCAGTCACGTCGACCGACGCGTGCGCGGTGACCGAGACCGAGCCGATGCTCGCGATCGGCGCGGCGACCTGGATGCCAGGCAGCGTCCGGATCCGTTGCCACTGGGCGTTAGAGATGCCGCCGTACTGCCCCGACTGCTGGTTGGGCTGCACGAGCCCCCGACCGGCCTCCAGCGATGTCCGCGACCCGACCGGTCGGACGAGGATGTCGTACGCCGACCGCGCGTTGGCGGCCACCGTGCTGGTGACCGCCAACCGGGACGTGCCCGTGGCACTCGTGAGGACCGTGAACCCGGTCACCGACACCATGACGCCTATGAGCAGCGCCAGCGAGCGCTGCCGCCGGGCAAGGACCTGCCGCCAGACCATTCGGGTCATGACTGCGACCCGTTCAGCGCTCCTCCACCCGCAGGTTCCACACGACCCCGGCCCCTGCGGTGACCCGGACCTTGATGCCCTTGGCCCCCGTCTTCACCCGGAACACGTTGCGTACGGGTGAGACCGCGCCCTTGTCGCACTGGACCGTCGCGCTCGCGACCGGGTCGAGGTACATCTGCAGCTCTCCGCCCGTGCAGAGCATCGTCGCCGTCACGTCGCCAGGGACGATCGAGATCACCGCGGTACGGCTGGCACCGGTCTGGCGCGGCATCAGCACCAGCGTCCGCAGCCCGGGCTGGGCCTCGGGAACCGAGGGCACGGTGACCGAGGAGGTCGTCGGTGACGGGCTCGTCGTGCTGCTCGATGCCGGCCGGATGCTCGGCGTGGTCGCGCTGCTGGACGAGCAGGCGACCGCACCGAGCAGGACCATCGGGACGAGCACCGACCGGGCCGCCCGGGTGGTCAGCTGAGCCACGTGAGCCAGCCGACGTAGTGCGGGCTCCAGGCCGTGGCCACCGTCGTGGTGCCCGCGCAGGTCGGCTGGGTGACCACGTAGTTGCCGACCGTCTCCAGCCGGTAGACGCCGTACTGCGCATGGGCCGTCTTGCCGGGGCCGGCGGTCACGTGGACGGTGTTGCCGAGCTTGGCGGTCAGGGACAACGAGAGCGAGTAGCCGACCGTCGCGGACACGTCGGCCACGACGACGGATGCGCTGACCGCCGTCGACGCGCTGTAGCTGAAGGTCACCGTGCCGGACACCTCGGCGGAGAAGTCCGAGACTTGGTTGTACGGCGTGCCGTTCCGGTTCGCCTGTGGTGCGCCGACCGGGAAGATGACGTCGCCGTAGATGTGCGTGACCGTGTAGTTCGTCTCGGCCGGGCATCGTGACGGGACCTGCTCGGCGGCTGACGCGCTGGTCATGGGCACGAGGCACAGAGCGCCGACGACCGCGGCGACCACGGCCAGCCGACGGGAACGCGTGTTGCTTCCCCCGTACATGAAGTACCTCCTGGTGTGTTGTACCGAAGTTGGTGTGTACCAACGGTGGTACATGATCAACCCGGAAGTACCACGGAGTCAACCCCCTCGGAAGCGGGTGTCGTCTGGTGGCGTCAGGACACCACTAGACGACGAGTCCTTGCGGCTCAGGCTGCCGCGACCGGACTTCCGGTCTCTGCCGGGACGCCGGTGCGCTGGATGTACTTGCCGTCCCACACCTGGATCTGCCAGACAGTTCCTGGATCGACGGTCAGCGTGATCTTGGTGGGGTCGAGCCGAGCCGAGCGGGTGAACGTGGCGCCGAAGATCTCGCCCGCCAGGCAGCCACCGGTGCTCATGATCATGCCTCCTCCGACGCTCCTCAGCGACGGCGCCTTGGTGTGGCCGATGCAGGTGAACCGCACCGAGATCACCTTCCCCTTGACTGCAGGGGCCAGAACCGCCGGGCCCGACCCCTCGTTCGAGTAGACGAGCGTGGCCGACTCTTGGGTCTCGTCGGGGAGGGCGGGAGGCTTTCCGGTCGGCGAAGCCTCCGAGGGGCTGGGCGTGATGGAAGGTACGGGAGTCGGCGCTTCGGCAGTGGGCCGCTGCAGGCAGCCACGGCCCCAGCGAGCAGTGCCAGACCCAGCAGTCGCGGAACCATCAACTGGAATCCCTCCGTCTCGAGCCGGCATTGCGGCGTCTGCCGTGCGTACCAGTAATGGTATGTCACCACGAAGCGGGTGTCGGCTGGTGGCGTCAGGACACCACTAGACGACACGTCCCTGCAGGGCCGGGGGGCGGCTGACCAGGAGGCCAAGGGCAGCAAGGGCGATCAGGCCGGGTACGAGGAGGAACGCGGCGTGGGTGCCGTACCGGTCGGCGAGGGCACCCAGCAGGAACGGCCCGGCGCCCACGGCCAGCCCAGCCGCGAACGAGGCACGGGCCGAGGCGAGGTCGCTGCGCCCCGCGGCCGCGGAGATGGCCCGCCCGATCGTGAGCGGGTACTGCACGCCGAGGCCCAGCCCGGCGACGAACAGGCCGACGACGGCGACCCAGCCGACCGTGGTGACCCAGAACAGGGCAAAGCCGCCGAGCAGCGTCAGCAGCGCCGCGAGCAGGACGGTGTCGACCGAGTAGCGCACGGCCAGCCGAGCGCCGACGAGGCGGCTCAGCGCGAAGCCGAGGAGCACACCGCTCCACGTCGCGGTCGCAGCACCGGCCGACAACCCGTCGCGGCTGCTGAGCAGGTCGCCGGCCCACAGGGACAGGCAGAACTCGATCCCGATCGTGCAGACGAGCACGCCCCACGTGAACCAGTAGGCGCGAGGGAGCGAGTGGGCGCCGCCCGGATGGTCGGCGGGGTCGATCACGCGCGGCTCCGGCAGCTGCACGCCGCGGAACACGACCCAGGCCAGAGCGGAGAGCACCAGGGTGACGAGGAGCCCCGGCCGCCACCCGAGGCCCACGGCGACCGCACCGCCGACGACGAGGGGAGCGATGGTGCCCGCCGTCGCAGCGACCGCGTTGGCCTCGGACAGAGCGGCTGCCCCCGCCTCGCCGTGCGCCTCCATCAGCCCGGCGTTGGCGGCGTTGACGATCCACGAGCCGCAGGTGCCGCAGACCAGCGCGGCCAGCAAGGTGACCGGTAGTACCCGGAAGCCGCAGTAGCCGGCCACCCCGAGGCATAGCCCCACCACCCCGAACCACAGCAGCGGCCCGCGGCCGAACCTGCGTACGGCGGCCGGCCCGGTCACGCCCGCGATGATCGCGCCAGCAGCCAGTGCCGTGCCGTGCAGCCCGGCGAGGGTACGGCTGATGCCCACCTCGTCGCGCAGCAGGTGGACGGTCGGCCCG
>DAIPJR010000285.1:0-2378 GCA_036770165.1 Actinomycetes bacterium
GGGCGAGCAGGTCTTCGCCCACGCCGTGGGCCTCGCCGACGTGTCCACCGGGACGGCGCCCACCGACGACACCCAGTACCGGATGGGGTCCATCACCAAGACGTTCACCGCGGTGCTGCTGCTGGCCCTGCGCGACGAGGGCCGGCTGGGTCTCGAGGATCCGCTCGACCGGCACCTGCCGGGGACCAGGCACGGCGACGTCACGTTGCGCCAGCTCGTCACGCACCTGTCCGGCCTCCAGCGAGAGCCGGTCGGCGACATCTGGTACACCCTCGAGGTCCCCGACCGGGCGGCGCTGCTCGACGGCTTCGAGCTCGCCGAGGCGGTGTCCCCGCCGCACCGCCGGCTGCACTACTCCAACCTCGCGTTCTCGATCCTCGGCGAGGTCGTGGCCCGCGTCGACGGCCGGCCCTGGGAGGAGGCGCTGCGGGCCCGCATCCTCGAGCCGCTGGGCATGTCTCGTACCACGATCGACCCGGTGTCTTCGCGGGCCGTCGGCTACCTCACCGACCCGTATGCCGACCGGGTCCGCGCCGAGCCGGATTTCCCGGTGAAGGCCCTGGCACCGGCAGCACAGCTGTGGTCGACCGCCAGCGACCTGGGCCGGTGGGCGACGTTCATCGCGGACCCGCCGGCCGAGGTGCTGGCGGCGGACACCCTCGAGGAGATGTGCCACCCGCACGTGATGTGGGACGTCGACGGCTGGAACCTCGCGTGGGGCCTCGGCTTCATGCTGCTGCGGTCCGGCGACCGCATCCTCGTCGGGCACGAGGGCGCGATGCCCGGCTTCCTCGCCGGCGTGTTCACCCGGCGGGCCGACGGCGTGGGTGCGGTCGCCCTCACCAACGTGACCTCCGGGGGCGACCCGGGGCAGCTCGCCGCCGAGCTGGTGACGGCCGTCCTCGACGCGGAGCCGACCGCTCCCGTCCCCTGGGCACCGGGGCCGCCGGTCGACGCCGAGGTCGAGCCGCTGCTCGGCCGCTGGTGGTCCGAGGGCACCGAGTTCGTCTTCGTCTGGAAGGGCGGGCGCCTCGAGGCGCGCATCGCGGCCAACCCGGCTCGTACCGCCGTGTTCGCGGCCGAGGGTCCCGACGTGTGGCGTACGGAGTCGGGGCGCGAGGCCGGTGAGATCCTGCGCGTCGTCCGCGACGCCTCGGGCGGGGTCGTCCGGATGCACTGGGCGACCTACGCGTTCACGCGCGATCCACGGGTCTTCGGCGGCCCGGACGCCTGAGCAGCGTCCCTCGACGCCGTAGCATGGGACCGATGACCGAGAGCACGCGTGGGGTGGCCGCGACCGAGCATCGGATCGTCGTGCCCGTGGGTGTCTCCATGGTCGGCCTGCTGGGCACGGCCGACGAGTTCCTCCGAGTCGTCGAGGCGGCGTTCCCCGACACCGAGATCCACGTGCGTGGCAACGAGATGCGCGTCGTCGGCCCGGCGGGCGAGGTCGCGCTGGTGGAGCGGCTGGTCGACGAGCTGGTCGTCGTCCTGCGTACCGGTCAGCCGCTGACGGTCGAGGCGATCGAGCGGAGCATCGGCATGCTGCGGTCGACCGGCTTCAGCGCCGGACCCGCTGACGTGCTCACCTTCAACATCCTCAGCAACCGTGGCCGCACGATCCGGCCGAAGACGTTGAACCAGAAGCGCTACGTCGACGCGATCGACCAGCACACGATCGTCTTCGGGATCGGGCCGGCGGGCACCGGCAAGACCTACCTCGCCGTGGCCAAGGCCGTGCAGGCCCTGCAGTCCAAGAAGGTCACCCGGATCATCCTGACCCGGCCCGCGGTCGAGGCGGGGGAGCGGCTGGGCTTCCTGCCCGGCACCCTCTACGACAAGATCGACCCTTACCTCCGGCCGCTGTACGACGCGCTGCACGACATGATCGACCCGGAGTCGATCCCGCGGCTGATGACGGCCGGCACCATCGAGGTGGCGCCGCTGGCCTACATGCGCGGCCGCACCCTCAACGACGCCTTCATCATCCTCGACGAGGCGCAGAACACCACGGCCGAGCAGATGAAGATGTTCCTGACCCGCCTCGGGTTCAGCTCGAAGATGGTCGTCACCGGCGACGTGACGCAGACCGACCTCCCGGGCGGTACGCGCAGCGGGCTCAACGAGGTGCAGGACATCCTGGGCGACATGGACGACGTCGCGTTCCTGCGCCTGACGTCCAGCGACGTCGTACGCCACCGGCTGGTCAGCGACATCGTCGACGCCTATGCGAGGCACGACTCCGAACGGCTCGCGCCCGCGCCCCAGCAGGGACAGGGCCACAAGGGCGGCGGGCGGCCGTCGAGCCGGCGATGACCCCGACTTCGAGTCGCCGATGAGCGTCGAGGTGGCCAACGAGAGCGGCACCCCGGTCGACG
>DAIPJR010000092.1:0-1088 GCA_036770165.1 Actinomycetes bacterium
ATCGACCAGACGCGCGGCTGGTTCTACACGCTGATGGCCGTCGGCACCCTCGTCTTCGACCGCTCCTCGTACGAGAACGTCGTCTGCCTCGGCCACATCCTCGACGAGGAGGGCCGCAAGATGTCCAAGCACCTCGGCAACATCCTCGAGCCCATCTCGCTGATGGACGCCCACGGCGCCGACGCCGTGCGCTGGTTCATGGCCGCTGGCGGCTCGCCCTGGCAGTCCCGGCGCGTCGGGCACGCGACCATCCAGGAGGTCGTGCGCAAGACGCTGCTGACCTACTGGAACACGGTGTCCTTCCAGTCGCTGTACGCCCGCAGCGTCGGCTGGGTGCCGTACACGTCCCCGGTCCCCGACGTCGCCGACCGGCCCGTGCTCGACCGCTGGGCGCTCTCCGAGGCGCACCGGCTGGCGATCGAGGTGGACGCCGCGCTGGAGGAGTTCGACACCCAGCGGGCCGGACGCCTGCTGGCGGGGTACGTCGACGACCTGTCCAACTGGTACGTACGCCGGTCGCGGCGCCGGTTCTGGGCCGGCGACCCGGCGGCCCTCGCAACGCTGCACGAGTGCCTCTACGTCGTGACGCTGCTGCTCGCGCCGATCACGCCGTTCGTCACCGAACGGGTCTGGCAGGACCTGTTCGCGTCGACGTCCGACGAGCTGCCCGAGTCGGTCCACCTGGCGTCGTGGCCGCAGATCGACGGGTCGCTCGTCGACGAGGACCTGGCGACGTCCATGGCCCTCGTCCGACGGCTGGTGGAGCTCGGGCGCGCCACCAGGGCGGAGTCCGGGGTCAAGACCCGCCAGCCGCTCGGTCGAGCGCTCGTCGCGGCCGCCGGCTGGTCGACCCTGTCGGACGAGCTGCGCGCCCAGGTCGCCGACGAGCTGAACGTCAGCGAGGTGTCCGGCCTTCGCGAGGACACCGGCGGGCTCACCGACATCCACGCCAAGGGCAACTTCCGCTCGCTGGGGAAGGGCTTCGGCAAGCAGACCCCCGTGGTGGCTGCCGCGATCGCCGCAGCCGACCCGCGCGCGCTCGCCGACGCCCTGCGCGAGCACGGCCGGGCGACGGTCACCGTCGACGG
>DAIPJR010000092.1:1188-7375 GCA_036770165.1 Actinomycetes bacterium
GCGCGCTCGCCGACGCCCTGCGCGAGCACGGCCGGGCGACGGTCACCGTCGACGGTCAGGACGTCGAGGTCGACGCCGACCAGGTGATCGTGACCGAGACGCCGCGCGAGGGCTGGGCGGTCGCCACCGTCGGCGGCGAGACCGTCGCGCTCGACCTCACCATCACCCCGGAGCTGCGCCTCGCCGGCCTCGCCCGAGACGTCGTACGCCTCGTGCAGGAGGCTCGCAAGACGGCGGGCCTCGACGTCTCCGACCGCATCCAACTCGGCTGGAGCGCGCCTGGGGAGCTGGCCGACGCCCTCCGCCAGCACGGAGGCGCCGTCGCCGACGAGGTGCTGGCGACCTCCTTCGACGAGGTCGAAGCGTCCGCCGAGCCCGATCTGACGGACTTGGTCACGCATCGTGACGCGGAAACCGGCCTGAACTTCTGGTTCCACAGGGCCGAGCGCTAAAGGGTGCCCTAACCGCGCGCCGATATCGTCCTCAGGTTCGAGCCGCCCGGACGCCCCCGGGACGCGGACCTGCTCCTCTTCCGGAGGTCGGTATGACAACGCTTCACCCCGTCCCCCTCGGCGGGCCCACCATCACGGGGCTCAAGCTGAAGGCGTACGCCATCGCGACGCCCGCGCTGTCGAGCCACGTGCGCCCCGCCCTCGTGCTGGCGGAGCGGGAGAGCCGCACGCTGCTCGAGGCGGCCAAGTACCAGGACGTGAACTCCGGCGGGCGGTTCAGCGCCGGACCCGCCTGCATCCAGGTCTGGGACGGTCCGTGGCAGTTCGAGAACGAGCCTGGCGACGCGACTCACCTGGGCTCCGTCGACTGGAGCTACGACACCCCCGTCCGCCATTACGTGACCATCTACCGTGCCATGGTGACCTCGGCCGGTGTCGCAGCCGGAGAGACGACCCTCAGCGTCCTCCAGGCCGTCATGTCGCTGGCCTCGATCGACGTCGACGACAGCCGCCTGACGATGGCGGCACCACCGACGCGCGACCCGTTCCGCAAGACCGCCTAGCCCTCGCTGGGTACGCCGCAAGACCCCTTCGGCCGTGAGGGCCGGGACCACGCTCGCAGCGTGAAGGAGAACCGCCGCGACGAGGTCCCGGCCCTCACGGCCGTCCAGGTTGAGTACGTGGCTAGGGCTGGGCGGGCGGCCCGCTCGGCGGTTCGACACCGGGCACGCCGGGCACGCTGGGCGCGCTGGGGACGCTGGGCGCGACGGTGGGCGGCCCGAAGGGGGTCGACGGCCGCGGCACGCTCCCCTGGCCCGGTCCCTGCCCCGGTCCCTGGGACGGTACGGACACGGGGGCCGGAGCGGGTGCTGGCGGCTGGGGGCCGTTGGACGACGGCACGGACGAGGGCGCGGCCGGCGGCGCTGACACCGTGGCGGGTACGACCGGCGCGGCGGGCGGCGGGGCGGTCACGGGAGCCGGTGGAGCCGAGTGCGCCGGTGCAGGCGGTGCTGCCGGCGCCGAGCCCCGGTTCGACGGCGCGGCCTCGGGGAGGTGGTCGAGGTCGTGCAGCTGGTTCTCCAGGTAGGAGCGGAGCCGGGTGCGGTACTCGCGCTCGAACGCCTTCAGCTCCTCGACCTTGGCCTGCAGGGTGGCTGCCTCGCGCTGGAGGTCGCCGGTGACGCGCTCGGCCTGTGCGCGGGCCTCGGCCACGATGCGGCCGGCCTCGCCCTTGGCGTTGGCCACGTGCTCGTCGGCCGTCTTCTGGGCCAGCTCGAGCATCCGCACGGCGCTGTCGGAGGGCGCCGGGCCGGCCGCGACCGCTGCCACGACCGCGACGGGCGGCGGGCTCACGGCTGCAGGCGGTGCCGGGGGTGCCGGGGGTGCGGCCGGCGGCGGTACCACGATCGCCGCAGGGGTGGCCTCGGCCGGCGGCGCGGAGGGCGCCGGGGCGGGTTGCCGGGACGCGACGGACATCCGCGTACGCAGGTCCTCGTTGTCACGGCCGAGGCGGGTGAGCTCCGCCTCGACCTCGTCGAGGAAAGCGTCCACCTCGTCCATCTCATAGCCCTCGCGGAGACGGACGGTGCTGAACTGCTTGTTGCGCACGTCCTCGGGGGTCAACGGCATGACGTCACCTCGTCGTTCATGTGTCCACTCATCTGTCGGCTGGGGCGGCTAGCGACTACGGGCGGGTCGAAGGATGCCACGGTGCGTGAGCAGCGTAGCCCGAACGAACACCCTAGAGCGGCGCAGTGTAGTGAATGACCACATTCGTGATGATGATCAGGACGATGAACGACAGGTCGATCGCCACGGAGCCGATCCGCAACGGCGGGATGAACCGGCGCAGCAGCTTCAGCGGCGGGTCGGTCACCGTGTAGACGGCCTCGACGAGGACGAGCACCACGCCGGTCGGGGTGTACTCGCGCGCGAACATGAAGACATACTCGAAGATCAGCCGGGTGATCAGGAAGATCAGGAAGATCCACGCAACCGTGTAGAGAGCGGCTCCGTAGGCGGTCGCCTGCAGTGCGGTCACTGCTACGACTGGTTGAAGAAGCCGCCCTCGGCGAGCCGGGCCTTCTCCTCAGCTGTGACGACCACGTTGGCCGGCGAGAGCAGGAAGACCTTGGCCGTGACGCGCTCGATGGAACCGTGCAACCCGAAGATCAGGCCAGCCGAGAAGTCGACCAGGCGCTTGGCGTCGGAGTCGTCCATGTCGGTGAGGTTCATGATGACTGGCGTGCCGTCGCGGAAGTACTCCCCGACCGTGCGTGCGTCGTTGTAGTTGCGCGGGTGCAGGGTCGTGATCTTGTACGAGTCCAGGGTCTCGTGCCGCGGCTCGGACCTCGCAGCACGCGCCTGCGTCTGCGCTGCCGGAGCCGTGGCCGACGGGTAGCGCTCCTCGCGGACCGGCTGCAGCGTGCGCGTGTGGTCGGCTCGGTCGGCCGCGACCTCCCGACGGGGCGCGGGCGTCTCGTAGTCGTCGTACTCGTCGTACTCGTCGATGGGTTCGACGCCGTCCTCGACGAGGCCGAGGTAGACGCCCATCTTGCGCATCGCGCCTGCCATGACTCGGGCCTTCCTCTAAGTGATTCAGCGTTGGTCTGTGGACGAGGCTACCGGAGCGGAGCGCGGTGGCCGAGAATCGCGCTGCCGACACGCACGTGTGTCGCGCCGGCGGCGATCGCCGCCTCGAGGTCACCGCTCATGCCGGCCGAGATCCAGCCGGCCCCAGGGTGCTCCCGGCGGAGGTCGGCAGAGAGCGTCGCTAGCCGTTCGAAGGCGGGCTTCGGGTCGCTGTCCAGCGGCGCGACGGCCATCAGGCCACGCAGCTCGAGGGCGCTGGCTGCAGCCAGCAGGTCGGCCAGCTCGGGCACCGCCTCCGGCGCCGCCCCTCCCCGCCCGGTCCCCTGGTCGAGGCCGACCTGGACCAGGCAGCCGAGCCGCCGCCCTGCCGCGACGGCCGCGGAGTCCAGCGCCCGCACCAGGTGGGCGCGGTCGACGGAGTGCACCACGTCGGCGTACCGGGCGACGGACCGAGCCTTGTTCGTCTGCAGCTGGCCGATGAAGTGCCACGCGACGTCGAGGTCCGCGCACTCGGCAGCCTTGCTGCCGGCCTCCTGGTCCCGGTTCTCGCCCACGTCGGTCACGCCGAGCCCGGCGAGCAGGCGAACGTCCGAGGCGGGCCAGAGCTTCGTGACCACGATCAGCGTCACGTCGTCGGCCTCGCGCCCCGCCTGCGAGGCCGCGGTCGCGATCCGGCTGCGCACCTCCGCCAGGCCGGCCGCCACCTGTCGTTCGCGTCCTGCTCCGGACGGTCGCCCCTCGATGGTCACGCCTCGATCCAGACCACACCGGCGAACCGTCCGGTCACGCCGTCGCGACGGTAGGAGTAGTGGTCAGCGGACTCCGCGGTGCACGGGCCCACGGACGTCACGATGACACCGGCCCCTTCGAGCTCGGCGGTGAGCCCGCCGCGCAGGTCCAGCGCCGGCGTACCCGTGCGACTCGTCGACCAGCTGGCCGGGACGACCGCCGCGACGTCGGCACGCATCTGCTCGGGCACTTCGTAGCAGGCGGGGCAGACGGACGGGCCGAGCCAGGCCACGGTCTTCGATCGGGCCGCACCCAGTCCGGCCATCGTCTCCAGCGTGCGGACCACGATCCGCTGCCGCAGCCCCGGCCGACCGGCGTGGACGGCGGCGATCACACCGGCCTCCTCGTCGGCCAGCAGGACCGGTACGCAGTCGGCCACCATGACGACGAGGCCGAGGCCAGCCGTCGCGCTGACCATGGCGTCGGTCGCGGTGGGCGACCCGGACGAGGCGTCGACGACCGCCACGCGGTCACCGTGCACCTGGTCCATGAACAGCAGTCGCGGCGCCCCGTCGGATCCGTTCGCCGTCAACGAGGCGGCGAGCAGGTCCCGGTTGGCAGCAACGACTCTGGGGTCGTCACCGACATGCCTGGCGACATTGAGCGAGCGGTACGGCGGCGTGCTCAGACCACCGTGCCGGTCCGAGAACGCCCACCTCACTCCCATGTCCGCATCATGGCAGCAGCCGCCCGCCAGCCCCGGCAAGCAGCCGCGCCACCACGCCCCCACCACGTTGATCATGGACAAACGGCCCATGTCGATCAAGGAATAGGGGCCATTCGTCCATGATCAACGCGGTGGGGGCGGGGCGGGATCGCGGGACCACCGTGCGGCGGCTACTTCAGGAGGCGGCTACTTCAGGAAGTCGGGGACATCGAGGTCGTCGTCGACCGAGGAGTCGTCGAAGACGATCGTGCGCGGCTTCTTGCGCTCGGTAGGCAGGTGAAGGTCGCGGTCGGGGTCGATCGGGGCCGCCGCTGCCGGGGCGGACGCACCCTGGCCGGAGCCACGGTGCTCGCTCACGTCGCCGCCGAGACCGGACCCAGCGCCGGACGCGGCGGAGGGGATGGCCGCCGCGGCCGGGCTGGAGGGTGCGAGGGTCTTGGGCTGCCCGCCGTCGAACCCGGCGGCGATGACGGTGACCCGCACCTCGTCGCCGAGAGCGTCGTCGATGACCGCTCCGAAGATGATGTTGGCGTCGGGGTGCGCCGACTCGGACACCAGGCGGGCGGCCTCGTTGATCTCGAAGAGCCCGAGGTCGGATCCACCGGACACCGAGAGCAGGACGCCGCGTGCGCCGTCGATCGAAGCCTCGAGCAGCGGGCTGGACACGGCCATCCGCGCCGCGTTGACCGCACGGTCGTCGCCCCGGGCCGAGCCGATGCCCATCAGCGCGGAGCCCGCGCCGGACATGACCGACTTCACGTCGGCGAAGTCGAGGTTGATCAGGCCGGCGGTGGTGATCAGGTCGGTGATGCCCTGGACACCGGACAGCAGCACCTGGTCGGCCGAACGGAACGCGTCGAGCGCCGACACCCCGCGGTCGGAGATCGACAGCAGGCGGTCGTTGGGGATGACGATGAGGGTGTCGACCTCGGCGCGCAGATCCTCGATGCCGCTCTCGGCCTGCTGCGCGCGACGGCGACCCTCGAAGCTGAACGGCCGGGTGACGACACCCACGGTCAGAGCGCCGAGCGATCGGGCGATCTTGGCGACGACCGGCGCACCACCGGTGCCGGTGCCACCACCCTCGCCGGCCGTGACGAAGACCATGTCGGCGCCCTTGAGCACCTCTTCGATCTCGTCGGAGTGGTCGCGCGCCGCCTGGCCGCCGACCTCGGGGTCAGCGCCCGCGCCGAGGCCACGGGTCAGCTCACGCCCGATGTCCAGCTTGACGTCGGCATCACTCATCAGCAGCGCTTGCGCGTCGGTGTTGATGGCGATGAACTCCACGCCCTTCAGACCGACGTCGATCATCCGGTTGACGGCGTTGACGCCGCCTCCTCCGATGCCCACGACCTTGATCACGGCGATGTAGTTCTGCGGTGCAGCCACGATGACGCCTCTCGTCCTCGACCCTTACCCTCAGGTAAAGGGTTATAGTTATGTCAACCTGAGGGTTGGGGAGACGGTAAGCGAGAAAGTGGCGCCGGGTCAACTCCGTCGGCCAGATTGGGCCAGCAGCTCACTCGCCGACGGTGCCGTCGATCCGTTCTCGGAGCAGGTCGGCGTGACCGGTGTGGGGGGCGTACTCCTCGATCATCCCGACCAGCATGTCGCGCAGTGACATCGAGCCTCCGCCGCTGCCGTGCTGATTCAACGGATCGTCGGCGGTGATGTCGAGACTGGGTGC
>DAIPJR010000093.1:0-7358 GCA_036770165.1 Actinomycetes bacterium
TCGTCGAGTCCACCGCGGACCCTCGACTCACTGCCGAGGAGCTCGAGGACTACGTGGGGCACCGCTGGTGGACCGTCGAGGACGTGGCCGCGAGCGGCGAGCGGTTCTTCCCCGGTCGGCTGCCCGCGCTCCTCGTACCCTTCCTGGCCGGTGCGCGGATCGACGAGCCGTTCGAGCGCTGGAACTGAACCGGTCGCAGCTGTCGAGCAGGGGTGGCGCCGCGCAGGCCGGGCCGCTCCCACGTACGCTGCCGGGCATGACCACCGGAGCGGCGCCGATCGAGCGCACCGGGGGTCGCGTCCTCGTGGTCGACCGGGCCGAGCGGGTGCTCCTGCTGCGCGGCACCGACCCCGCCGACCCCGCCGCGGGCACCTGGTGGTTCACCCCGGGCGGCGGCCTGGACGACGGCGAGACGGCCGAGCAGGGCGCGCTGCGCGAGCTCGCCGAGGAGACCGGCCTCGTGCTCGCCGAGCTGGGGCCGGCCGTCTGGACGCGTACTGCCGAGTTCGACTTCATGGGCAGCCACTACCGCCAGGCCGAGACGTTCTTCCTCGTACGGGTCGACGGGCACGACGTCGACTTCGGCGGGTTCACCGAGATCGAGCGGCACGCGGTGCACGAGTTCCGCTGGTGGTCCGTCGCCGAGCTCGCGGCGACGGCCGAGACCGTGTACCCGTCGTCGCTCGGCGCCGAGCTGGCCCTCCTGCTCGCCGAGGGTCGGCCCAGCGCCCCCAAGGTGGTGGCGGCATGACCGCGCCGCCGGGGCGGGCACCCCGCCTGGTCGTCGAGAAGTCCTTGCACGGCCAGGGCTTTGCCATCGTCGCTGGGATCGACGAGGTGGGTCGTGGCTGTCTCAGCGGGCCGGTGACGGTTGGCGTCGTCCTGGTCGGGCCGGACCAGAAGCCGCCGCCGCGCGGGCTGCGCGACAGCAAGCTGCTCACCCCTGAGGCCCGCCGCGCGCTCGTACCGCGGATCCAGCGGTGGGTGAAGGCCTGGGCCGTGGCCGACGCGACCGCAGCGGAGATCGACGCCCTGGGCCTGATCGCGGCCTTGCGGCTGGCCGGGCATCGCGCGCTGGCCGCCCTGCCGGGGTCGCCCGACTGCGTCCTGCTCGACGGCAACCACGACTACCTCACGCCGCCAGCGGCGGCTGCCGACCCGCTGCCGCTGGAGTTCCCCGGTGGCGGGCTCCCTTCGTTCGTCGTCGCCTTCCCGCCTGTCCGTACCCAGATCAAGGCAGACCTGCGCTGCGCGAGCGTCGCTGCGGCCAGCGTGCTGGCCAAGACGACGCGGGACGCCTACATGACCGGGCTCGCTGCTGACCATCCCGAGTACGGGTGGGAGGTCAACAAGGGCTATGCCACCCCGCACCACCGGGCTGCGCTGCGGCGGCTGGGACCGAGCCCGTACCACCGGCTCACCTGGCGCCTCGGCCTCGACGGGACGGCGGACCCGGGGGACCTGGCGTTCTGGGACCCTGCCGGGGAGCAAGATGGGAACCTGATCGTCCTGCCTGACGACGTGCTTGACCGCGATGTGCTGGACCGCGATCTGCTGGACCGCGATGTGGAGGTGCGCGCGTGAGCTCGGAGGACCTCGAGCGCTACGAGACCGAGATGGAGCTCCAGCTCTACCGGGAGTACCGCGACGTCGTCGGCCTGTTCGGCTACGTGGTCGAGACCGAGCGCCGGTTCTACCTGACCAACAACGTCGACCTCCAGGTGCGATCGGCCGACGGCGAGGTCTATTTCGAGGTGACGATGAGCGACGCCTGGGTCTGGGACATGTACCGGCCGGCGCGGTTCGTGAAGAACGTCAAGGTGCTCACGTTCAAGGACGTCAACGTCGAGGAGCTCGCCCAGCCCGACCTCCAGGTGCCGCAGGACTGACTGGTCCGCTCCGCGCGCCGCACCGGGGCGTGCTCGCCGTCCACAGGGCCGGTTCTCCGTCCACAGGCGCGCAGCTGGTCCTCCTGTGCTCCTGCCCCGCCCCGCAGGGTGGGGTCGGAGGTGGTGCCCGATGCATCCCAAGGACGCGCTCGGACGGTACGGCGAGGACCTGGCGGCCAGGCATCTGATTGCGCAGGGCATCGTCGTCCTGGAGCGCAACTGGCGGTGCGACGCGGGTGAGATCGACATCGTCGGTCGCGACGGACCGGTGCTCGTCATCTGCGAGGTCAAGACGCGTCGCGGCGTGGGATACGGGACGCCGCTCGAGGCGGTGACACCGCGCAAGGTGGCCAGGCTCCGCACGCTCGCGGCCCGCTGGCTGGCGCAGAGCGGCGCCCATCCGACGTCGGTCCGGTTCGACGTCGTTGGGGTCCTGCAGCCCAGGGCCGGAGCGGCCCAGGTCCAGCACGTACGAGGGGTCGGCGCGTGACGCTCGCACGCACCCGGTCCATCGCGCTCGTCGGCGTCGTGGGCCACCTGGTCGACGTCGAGGCGCACCTGGCCCAGGGGCTGCCAGGGCTGACGCTGATCGGTCTGCCGGACACGTCGTTGTCGGAGTCGCGAGACCGGATCCGGGCGGCGGTCGTCAACAGCCGCGAGGCGTGGCCGCCGCAGCGCATCACGCTGAACCTGTCGCCAGCGTCGCTGCCCAAGTCGGGGAGCAGCTTCGACCTTGCCCTCGCCGTCTGCGTGCTGGCCGCCGCCGACGGCGTCGACCCGCGCTGGGTCGCTGACCTCGTCCTGCTCGGCGAGCTGGGCCTCGACGGGCGGGTCCGACCGGTGCGGGGCGTCCTGCCTGCCGTCCTCGCCGCTGCGCGGGCCGGCGTCGAGCGCGTCGTGGTGCCGGCGGCGAACGCGTTCGAGGCTTCGGTCGTGCCCGACGTGCGCGTGGTGGCCGTCAGCTCGCTGGCCGAGCTCCTCGCGGTGCTCCGGTGCGAGATCCCGGTCCCCGACATTGCCACCCGCGCTCCCGGGCCGGTCGATCTCGAGGGTGGGCCGGACCTCCTCGACGTGGCCGGCCAGCACGACGCGCGCTACGCGCTCGAGATCGCCGCGGCCGGCGGCCACCACCTCCTGCTGCACGGCCCGCCTGGGTCCGGTAAGACGATGCTCGCCGAGCGCCTGCCCGGCATCCTCCCGGCGCTGAGTCGGGCGCAGGCGATCGAGGTGACCGCGATCCACTCGGTGGCGGGTCAGCTGCCCGCCGGGGTGTCGCTGATCGAGCGGGCCCCGTTCCGCGCCCCGCACCACACCTCGTCCGCGGCGGCGATCGTGGGGGGCGGATCGGGGCTGGCCCGTCCAGGCGCCGCGAGCCTGGCCCATCACGGGGTCCTCTTCCTCGACGAGGCGCCCGAGTTCGCGCGCGGGGTGCTCGACGGGTTGCGCCAGCCCATCGAGTCCGGCCGGGTGGTTCTCGACCGGTCCCGCGGCACGGTGGACTACCCGGCCCGGTTCCAGCTGGTCCTGGCGGCGAACCCGTGCCCCTGCGGTCTCGCCGCGACGTCGGTCGCGTGCACCTGCCCGCCGTTGCGCCAGAGGGCCTACGTCGGGCGGCTCTCCGGTCCGCTGATGGACCGGATCGACCTGGCCGTGCACGTCCCGCAGCCCTCGAAGGTCGACCTGCTGGAGGGCACGGGTGGTGAGAGCTCGGCGACCGTGGCCGCTCGCGTCGCCGACGCGAGGGAACGGGCGCTGGCCCGCTGGCGGGGAACTCCCTGGCAGTGCAACGCCCACGTACCCGGAGCGGTGCTGCGGTCGGCATCGTGGCGGTTGGTGCCCGGTGATCTCGGTCGGGTGCACGACGAGCTGGCTCGGGGGGCGTTGTCGGCCCGGGGGGTCGACCGGGTGCTCCGCGTGGCCTGGACGCTGGCCGACCTGGCTGGCAAGGACCGCCCGCAGCGTCCCGAGGTCGAGCTCGCCGTACAGCTGCGGCTCGCGTCCGCCCTGCCGGGCCTGGCCGCATGAGGGCATGCGACGCCGAGCGGCTGGCCCGCGCCACGTTGATGCGGCTGGCCGAGCCGGGCGACCCGGCCGTGCACGCCTTCGTCGAGCGCGTCGGACCGACCGCGGCGGTCAGGGCCATCGAGGACGGCTCCGCTCCGCTGAAGTCGCTCACCGCCTATCGAGCCCGGCTCGCCCCGGACGAGGGGTTCGCTCCGGCCGGCCAGGCTGCGGCGCTCGACCTTCGACGTTCCGGGTCCTCTGGTGTCCGCCTGGTCGTACCGGGCGACCTCGAGTGGCCGAGCCAGCTCGGCGACCTCGCTCTGCCCAAGGTCGACAACCATCCCGCCTCGGCGCCGCCGCTAGGGCTCTGGGTCCGCGGCCCGGACGACCTGCGCATGGCCGTGCTGCGTTCGGTGGCGGTGGTGGGCTCGCGCGCAGCCACGGCCTACGGCACGCGGGTCGCCTCCGACCTCGGCGCTGGGCTCGCCGAGCGCGGCTACAGCGCGGTCTCCGGCGGCGCCTACGGGATCGATGCCTGCGTCCATCGTGGTGCCCTCGCCATGGGCGGCATGACGGTCTGCGTGCTCGCCTCCGGGGTCGACGTGCCGTACCCGCTGGCGCACCGGTCGATGTTCGACCGCATCGCCACGGACGGGATCCTCGTCAGCGAGCAGCCGCTCGGGTCGCACCCGACCAGGAGCCGGTTCCTCGTGCGCAACCGGCTGATCGCGGCACTGACCAGGGGCACCGTCGTGGTCGAGGCGGCCTTCCGCAGCGGCGCTCTCAACACCACTCTGTGGGCCCGTCGGATGGGCCGTCCCGTGCTGGGCGTGCCTGGGCCCGTGACGTCGACGCTCTCGGCCGGCGTCCACCGTGAGCTACGCGATGGCCGGGCCACGATCGTCACCTCTGCGAGCGACGTCGTCGAAGCCGTGGGGAGCATGGGCGAGGCGTTCGCCGAAGGGGGCCAGGAGCTGTCCCGCCTCGACCTCGCCCGCGAAGAGGCGCGGCGCCCCCTCGACCAGCTCGATGCCACGGCCGCCGCTGTCCTGGACGCGGTACCGGTACGAAGGCCGATCGACCGGACCGGCATCGCCCGCGCCTGCGGGCTGTCCGTCGACCTCGTGCACCAGAGGCTGGTCCAGCTGCGCGCGCTCGGGCTGGTGGAGGAGGTGCCCGGTGGGTGGCGGCTGGCCGCCCGTGGGTCGCCCGGTCGGCCGAACGGGTGAACCTGTCAGGTGTGGCGGTCCTTGACGCCTGCCACGGCACGAACCAGCGTGGACCCCCTGGGGGGCGAGGGCGGGGGTCCGAGCGTGCGCGAGCGGTCGTCCTCGCGGCCAGCTCCCCTCGAGACGCTCCCGCCGGAGGCGGCTGCAGCGGTCGAGGCGTTCCGTCGCCACCTCGAGGCCGAGCGCGACCTGTCGGTGCACACCGTACGGGCCTACATCGGCGATGTGTCCGCCCTGCTGTCGCACGTCTCAGCGTTGGGAGCGGCCGCGCCGAGCGGGCTCGACGTGAGCCTGCTGCGCAGCTGGCTGGGCGCCCTCGCGGCGGCGGGATCGGCACGGTCGAGCCTGGCCCGACGCTCCGCGGCCGCCAAGGTGTTCACGGCTTGGTGCCATCGAAACGGCTTGCTGGCCAACGATCCCGGGTTGCTCCTCGGCTCAGCCAGGCCGCACCGCTCGCTCCCTGGCGTGCTTCGGCAGGAGCAGGCGAGGACACTCATGGATGTCGCGGCCGTCGCCGCCGACGACGGATCGCCCGGGAGGGTCCGTGACCGTGCGGTCCTCGAGCTGCTCTACGCGAGCGGGATCCGGGTCGGAGAGCTCGTCGGGCTCGACATCGACGACTACGACCGAGGGCGCCGGGTCGTCCGGGTCCTCGGCAAGGGCCGCAAGGAACGGACCGTCCCGCTCGGGCTGCCCGCCGCGAGGGCCTTGGACAGCTGGCTCACGTCCGGACGTGCCGCCGTGGTGACCGCCGAGAGCGGTCCGGCGCTGTTCGTCGGAGACCGCGGCCGACGGCTCGACCAGCGGGCGGTGCGCAGGTTGGTCCATATGATGGTGGGAGAGGTGCCGGGGGCGCCGGACCTGAGTCCGCACGGACTTCGGCACAGCGCCGCCACTCACCTTCTGGAGGGTGGCGCGGACCTACGTTCCGTCCAGGAGCTGCTGGGTCACGCTACGCTCGCAACCACGCAGATATACACGCATGTGTCCGTCGAGAGGTTGAAGGCGACGTATGAGCAGGCGCACCCCCGAGCGTGACGGCGTGTCCGTCACGGCCGAGGACGACCAGCTCCAGGTCGTCAATGGCGCCAGTGGTCCTGTCGGCGCGCCGCGCCCGCCGAGGAAGACTGCGACCAAGACTGCGACCAAGACTGCTGCCACGACCGAGACCAAGACCGCACCGAAGCCCGCTGCCCGAGCTGTACCCAAGTCCGCCAGAGCGAAGGAATCCCACGACGTGACGGCCGACATCGACGCAGAGGCAGACATCGAGGTGACCTCGGCGGCGTCCGCGGAGCCGTCCGACGGGGCCGCCGACGCTGCCGCGACCGTCGAGGTCGAGGTGGACCCGGCGGCCGCAGAGGAGGTCGCGGTCGCGGTCGTGCTCCCGGACGACGTCCCCGACCCCGAGGCGGCGGCGACCGCGCTGCGTGAGCTGTGGGAGGGCTTCAAGGCCACGGCAGACCAGAACCTGCGCGAGCGACTGATCCTGCACTACTCGCCTCTGGTCAAGTACGTCGCGGGCCGGGTCGGCGTCGGTCTGCCACCGAACATCGAGCAGGCTGACCTTGTCTCGTACGGGATCTTCGGCCTGATCGACGCGATCGAGAAGTTCGACCTCGAGCGCGCCATCAAGTTCGAGACGTACGCCATCAGCCGTATCCGCGGCGCCATCATCGACGAGCTGCGAGCCATCGACTGGATCCCGAGGTCGGTGCGCTACAAGGCGCGCGAGGTCGAGAAGGCCTACGCGGCACTCGAAGGCCAGCTGCACCGCACCCCGACCGAGCCCGAGGTCGCGGCCCAGATGGGCATCAAGCTCGAGGACCTGCACGCGATCTTCAGCCAGGTGTCGTTCGTCAACGTCGTCGCGCTGGACGAGCTGCTCAACGTCGGCGGGGAGAAGGGCGACAAGCTCAGCCTGGTCGACACCCTCGAGGACACTCGGGCCGAGGACCCCGTCTCCGCATTCGAGTCCGAGGAGACGAAGTACCTCCTGGCCAAGGCGATCAACACCCTTCCCGAGCGCGAGAAGATCGTCGTGACCCTCTACTACTACGAGGGCCTCACGCTCGCCGAGATCGGGCAGGTGCTCGGGGTGACCGAGTCGCGGATCTGCCAGATGCATACGAAGGCCGTGCTCCAGCTGCGCGGCAAGCTCTCCGAGCAGCACGACTAGCCGCCTGCGCCGGCGCCGCGGCGCGCAGCAGATGGTCGCGTCATGGCGGGGCCGGGG
>DAIPJR010000094.1:0-7296 GCA_036770165.1 Actinomycetes bacterium
AGACGACGGTCATGGCCGCGCGGGTCGTCTGGCTGGTCGTCTCCGGTCAGGTACGTCCGGAGCAGGTGCTGGGCCTGACCTTCACCAACAAGGCCGCCGCCGAGCTCGCCAACCGGATCCGCGCGGCGCTGCGCAAGGCGTCCCCGTCGATCCCCGGGCTCGACGACGACGTCGACGCCGAGCCGACTGTGGCGACATACCACGCCTATGCCGGCCGGCTCCTGCGCGAGCACGGGTTGTGGATCGGCGTCGAGCCGTCGGCGCGGCTGCTGGCCGACGCGACGCGGTTCCAGCTCGCCGACCGGGCGCTGCGCCGGGCTCGCGGGCCGTTCCCCGAGCTCGACCGGACCGTGAGCAACCTCGTGGGCGACGTGGTACAGCTCGACGGCGAGCTCAACGAGCACCTGGCCACCGTCGAGCAGCTCCTGGCCGCCGACGCCGAGATCAAGGCCGAGATCGTGGCCGCAGCTCCCGGGCACTACCGCGGCAAGCAGTCCGCCGACTCGATCAAGGCGGCCAAGATCGCCACCCAACGGTCCTACCTGGCGAGCATCGTCGCCGACATGCGGCGCGACAAGGACCGGCTCTGCGTCATCGACTTCGGCGACCAGGTGGCCCTCGCGGCTCGGCTGTGCAACGAGCACGAAGCGGTTGCGGCTGTCGAGCGCGAGCGGTTCCGCGTGGTGCTGCTCGACGAGTACCAGGACACCTCGGTGGCCCAGAAACGCTTGCTGGCCGGGCTCTTCGGCGCCGGCCACCCGGTCACGGCCGTCGGCGACCCGTGCCAGGCGATCTACGGCTGGCGCGGCGCGTGGGTGGGAAACATCGACGCCTTCCCCGACGACTTCCCGCGCGCCGACGGCGAGCCCGCCGCACGCTACGCACTCGCGCAGAACAACCGCAGCGGTGGCCGGCTGCTCGACCTCGCCAACGGCCTCGCCGCGCGTCTGCGCGAGCGGCACCCCGGCGTCGTCGCCCTGCTGCCTCGACCCGAGGTCGTCACCGCCGGCGAGACCGTGTGCGGGTTGTTCGAGACCTACGCCCAGGAGGTCAACTGGGTCTCCGACGTCATCGCCGCGGAGATCAAGGGCGGGCGCCGGCCCGACGACATCGCCGTGCTCGTCCGCGTACGCAGCGACTTCCCGGCCTATCACGACGCCCTCGTGGCCAAGGGCGTGCCCGTCGAGGTGGTCGGGCTCGGCGGCCTGCTGTCGCTGCCCGAGGTGGCCGAGCTGGTCGCGATGCTGGGCGTGCTCGACGACAGCACCGCCAACCCCGACCTCGTGCGGCTGCTGTCGGGGCCGCGGTGGCGGATCGGGCCGCGTGACCTCGTGCTGCTCGGCGAGCGGGCCAGCGACCTCGTACGCCAGCCTCGCACGCACGACGACGGGGCCGCGGACGACTCCGTCGAGCGGCTGCTGGAGAAGGCGGTCGAAGGCGTCGACCCGGCCGAGATCACGTCGCTGTCCGAGGCGCTGGAGCACCCGGGCAACGTCGAGCGCTACCCCTACTCGGCCGAGGCGCTGGCCAGGTTTGCGTTGCTGGCGCAGGAGATCCGCGCGCTGCGACGCCATCTCGGCGAGCCGCTGCTCGACCTCATCCATCGCGTCGTGGCCGTGTCCGGGCTCGAGGTGGAGGTGGGAGCCGCGCCGGGTGGGCCGGCGAGCCGGCGCAGCGCGGCGCTGAGCGCGTTCCTCGACAACGCGGCGGCCTTCGCCGACCTCGAGGGCGACCCGAGCGTGCGCGCATTCCTCGCCTACCTGCGCGCGGCCGACCAGTTCGACCGCGGCCTCGACACGACTGCGCCGTCGCCGGGCGACAGCGTCAAGCTGCTGACGGTCCACAAGGCCAAGGGGCTGGAGTGGCCGGTCGTCGTCCTCCCCGACCTCACGGCCGGGGTGTTCCCCAGTCGCAGCACCCGCTCGACCTGGGCGACCTCGGCGGCGATGCTGCCGCGGGCGCTGCGCGGCGACGCCCAGGACCTGCCCGACATCGGCGACTACTCGGCCAAGGCCTTCACCGCCTACGGCGAGGAGCTCCGCGCCCTCGACTCGCTCGAGGAGCTGCGGCTGGCCTATGTCGCTGTGACGCGGGCGAAGGACAAGCTGGTGGCGTCCGCGCACTGGTGGGGGCCGTCGCAGAGCAAGCCGCGCGGGCCGTCCGACTACCTCATGACGATCCGCGCGCACTGCGACGCCGAGAGCGAGTCGGGGGCCTCGGTCGGCCAGGTCGTGGCGTGGCACCCCGACCCAGGCGACGCTGCCAACCCCTACCTGCGGTCCTACGAGCAGCGCGGCTGGCCGTTGCCGCTGGCAGCTGGCGCGCTGGCCGAGCGGCGCCGGGCTGCCGAATGGGTGCGCGAGGTCCTGGCCGACGACGGCTCGGGCCAGCTCGAGCTCGACATCCCGACCGGCCGGTCACCGCTCGATGTCCTCGCGGGTCTGCCCGCCGCCGACCGCGACCTTGTCGACGACTGGGACCGCGACCTTGCGGCCCTCCTCGAGGAGGCGAGGCAGTCCCACCAGGTGTCCCGCGACGTGCCCCTCCCGGCGTCGCTGTCCGCGTCGGCGTTCGTGCGCCTCGCCAAGGACCCCGACGGGCTGGCGCGCGACCTCGCCCGCCCGATGCCGCGCCCCCCGGCGCCCGCGGCGACGCGAGGCACCCGCTTCCACGCCTGGGTCGAGGCCCAGTTCGGGGCGCAGCCGTTGCTCGACCGGCTCGACCTTGAGGGCGCCGCCGACGACGACCTCGTCCCCGACGACGAGCTCGGCGCGCTGCAGGAGGCGTTCCTGGCCGGCCCGTACGGTGCCGTGCCGCCGCACCAGGTCGAGGCGCCGTTCCAGCTGGTCCTCGGTGGCCGGGTGATCCGCGGCCGCATCGACGCGGTCTACCGCACCGAGACCGGCTACGACGTCATCGACTGGAAGACCGGCCGCAGCGCGGCCGACCCGTTGCAGCTCGCGGTCTACCGCGCGGCGTGGGCGCGCATCGCCGGGGTGCCCGAGGCCGACGTGGGGGCCGCGTTCTACTACGTCGCGAGCGGTCGCATCGACCGCCACGACGACCTGCCCTCGGTGGTCGAGCTGCAGCGCCTCCTCGCCGACGGCCCCGCCTGACCGCCCGGTCCTGGCCGACCTGTCCGTGTGAGACCAGGTCGGGACCTGGTCTCACACGGACAGGTCGGCGGAGGTGGCTCGGTGGTCGCTCATTGATCGAACGCTGCACGCGAGTCCGTCAGGGGTGAGAGGCTGCGTCTGCACATCTGCGCCAGGCCACGGGGAGACACCGATGCACCGCTCGTCGCGCCTTGCTGCGCTCACCGTCGGTGCGCTGGCACTCACCCTGGCGCTCCCGGCACTGCCGCAGGTACTGCTCGGTGGCACCGCCCAGGCGGCGGCACCGGCTGCGTCCAACGTCCCGGCAAGCGTGCCCACCCAGGACGGCGGGCGCTTCCACCCGTTGCCGGCCGTACGTGTCGTGGACACCCGGGTGGGGCTCGGCGCGACGCGCCGCCCGCTCAAGGCCGGCCAGGCGCTCAACTTCCCGCTCAAGGGGGTGGGTGGCGTACCGACCGACGGGGTCGCCGCCGTCGCGCTGAACGTCACCGTCACCGGAACCGTCGGACCGGGCGCCCTGACGGTCTATGCCACCGGGCAGCCGCGACCGCTGGCCTCGATCCTCAACTTCACGACCGGTCAGACGGTGGCTGTCCTGACGGTGGCCCAGGTGGGGCCGGGCGTCCGAGTGACGCTGTACAGCTCAGGCCGATCCACGGAGCTCCTGGTCGACGTGGTCGGCTGGTACTCCACCGCCTTTCCCGTGCCGACGACCGCCGGCCTGTTCAACGCGGTGCATCCCGCCCGGATCGCCGACACCCGGAGCGGCCAGGGGGCCGTCACCCCCGGCCCTGGAGCAAGCGTCCCCATCCAGGTCACGGGTCTCGGTGGTGTCCCGGCGACCGGCGTCTCTGCTGTGGTGCTGAACGTGACCGCGACCGGCGGGTCGAGCCGCACCTACGTCACGGTCTATCCCACGGGTTCCCCGCGCCCGGCGACGTCGAACCTCAACGTCGACGCGCGGCAGACGCTGCCCAACCGGGTGATCGTGGCCGTCGGGGCCGGCGGCAAGGTGTCCTTGTTCAACGCCCTCGGGACGCAGCCGCTCGTCGTCGACGTCAGCGGGTACTACGACGACGGCACCGACTCGACCGCCCCCGGCTCGTACTACACACCGGTCGCCCCCCACCGGGTGCTCGACACCCGACAACCTCCGAGCCCCGGGTTCGGCCCCGGGTCCATGCTGCCCGTACCGGTGAGCGGCAGCCCAGGAGTGCCGGCCGCAGGCCTGCCGAGCAGCGCCACGGTGGCCGTCGTCAGCATCACGGCCCTTCCCGTGGGCGAGCCGGACTTCCTCACGGCCTACCGCGGCGGGGTGGCCCACCCCGCCGTCTCCGACGTGAACCCCGCCGTCGGTCTGACCGCGTCCAACCTCGTCGTCGTCCAGCTCGCAGGCGACGGGACGTTCACCCTGTTCAACGCGACGAGCGGCCCTACGGTCATCGTCGACGTCATGGGCTACTTCAGCGGGGGGAGCAACGGGCCGGCCGTCGCGGTGTCCGCTGGGTTGGTCAGCTCGTGCGCGTTGACCACGCGCGGTGGCGTCATGTGCTGGGGCAGCAACTCCGACGGCGAGCTCGGCAACGGGACGACGATCGACAGTGCGCTCCCGATCGATGTGATCGGGCTGGCGGGCGGCGTCGCCTCGGTGTCGGTCGGGTGGGGGCGCACCTGCGCGCTCACGGTGGCGGGGGCAGTCTGGTGCTGGGGCGGGAGCACCGGCGACGGTACGTCGTCGTTGCGCGCCGCTCCGGTCGCCGTACCCGGCCTGGGGATCGGCTCCACGTCAGTGTCGGCGGGCGCGTTCAGCTCGTGCGCCGTCACGTCGGCTGGCGGGGTCGTGTGCTGGGGCGACAACACCTACGGGGAGCTGGGCGACGGCAGCCGTACGTCGAGCCTTCGCCCGGTGGCGGTGTCCGGGTTGGCGCAAGGTGTCGCGAGCGTCTCGGTGGGCGACGGCTTCGCGTGCGCGGTCACGGTCGCGGGCGGCGCGAAGTGCTGGGGACTTGGCGCCGAGTCCGACCTCGGCAACGGTGGGACGGGCGACCAGCTGGTCCCGGTGGATGTCGTCGGGCTCTCGGGTCTGGTCCAGCAAGTCGTGGCCGCGAACGAGTTCGCCTGTGCACTCACCGACGCTGGTGGCGTCGAGTGCTGGGGGGTGAACGTCTCCGGGCAGCTGGGCTTCGGGTCGCTCGTGGCCGGGTCCGACGCGCCGGTGGCGGCTCAGGGGCTCTCCAGCCAGGTGATCTCGCTCAGCGCGGGCACCGAGGGTGCCTGCGCTGTGACGGGCGCGGGTGCGGCAGTGTGCTGGGGATCGGAGACGCACGGGCAGGTCGGTGACGGTGGGAGCACGGACAGGTATGTGCCGACCGCAGTCACGGGTCTGGGCAGCGGTGTGACGTCGGTGAGCTCGTCGTTGGCGCTGTCCGCCTGCGCGGTGACGGCGACCGGTGGCCTGCGGTGCTGGGGGGCGAACCAGTTCGGGCAGCTCGGAGTCGGTGGTTCCGCGGACCAGAGCCTGCCCACACAGGTCGTCGGCTTCGCCTGACGGCTCGAGGGTCCGCGCCGAGACCTGTCCGTGCGAGACCAGGTCGGGACCTGGTCTCACACGGACAGGTCGGCGGAGATGGCGCGGTGGTCGCTCACCGGGAGCGTCCACACGTGGTGGTCGCTCACCCGGTCTGGGCCGAGGCCGAGCGCGAGGATGTGGTCCAGCTGCACCTTCGGTGCGGGCGCGGGGTACGTCGGCCCGGACGCCAGCGCCGTCCAGCCGGTCAGCCGCGAAGGCACCGGGCCGGGCAGGTTGAAGTCGCCGATCAGCAGCACCGGCTGCGGCATGCGCACGACCCAGCGGGCGATGGCGCGCAGCTGCCGCGCGTTCCAGCCCGGGACGAACGACAGGTGCGCGGTGACCACGGTGAACGGGCCGGACGGGCCGGACAGCACCGCCGCCAGGGCGACCCGCGGCTCGTCGGGGATGCGGACCAGCCGGGGCCGGCCCGAGTCGGGGACGAGCAGGGGCAGCCGGAACGGCGCCGCCGGGAAGCGGCGCACCCACCAGCCGCGCACCGGCAGCCGGGACACCAGCCCGATGCCGTAGGTGGGCCCGACCGTCGCCGAGCCGTCGGCCGCCGTCGAGGGCAGCCAGCTCGGGTCCTCGCTCGGGGTGCCGTGGACCGACGGCGCGAACCGCCAGGCGACCGCCCCCAGCGCCCCGGCGACGAGCGCCGTCTGGTCGATCCCGCCCGTACGAGGCTGGCCGCGGTCGACCTCCTGGAGGCCGATCACGTCGGCGTCGATCGCGCGGACGGCGTCGCCGAGCGCGTCTGGGTCCGTCGCCCCGGACGCGGGCTCCATCCCGTGCAGCAGGTTGAACGTCGCCACCCGCAGCAAGGCCATGGCTGCGACGCTAGGTGACGTCGGCTCGGGTCGTACAGTCGGCCCATGACCGACCCCGACCTCGCCGTACGTGCCCACGTCGAGCAGCACGCCGAGGGGTGGCTGGAACGGCTGGTCGAGTGGCTGCGCATCCCGTCGATCAGCGGTGATCCGGCCCACCACCCCGACGTCGAGCGCTCGGCCCGCTGGCTGGCCGACGAGCTGACCGCCGCCGGCTTCCCGACGGTGGAGGTCTGGCCGACCGGGGGCCTGCCCGCGGTGTTCGCCGAGTGGCCGTCCGGCGACGAGTCCGCGCCGACGGTGGTCGTCTACGGCCACCACGACGTCCAGCCGGCAGACCCGCTGGAGCTGTGGACCACGCCGCCGTTCGAGCCGACGCGAGACGGCGACAGCCTGCGTGGACGTGGAACAGCCGACGACAAGGGCCAGGTGGCGATGCACCTGCTCGGCCTGCGCGCGCACCTCGCCAGCACCGGTCGTACCAGCCCTGCGGTCAATCTCAAGCTGCTCGTCGAGGGCGAGGAGGAGTCGGGGTCGCCGCACTTCGCCGACCTGCTGCGTGAACGGCGCGACCGCCTGGGCTGCGACGTCGTCGTGGTCAGCGACACCGGGATGTGGTCCGCCGACGTGCCGACGATCTGTACGGGGATGCGCGGGATGACCGACGGCCAGGTCGACTTCCACGGCCCGGACGGCGACCTGCACTCCGGTTCCTTCGGCGGCGCCGTACCGAACCCGCTCACCGAGCTGGCGCGGGTGCTGGGCCGCCTCCACGACGACC
>DAIPJR010000095.1:0-7264 GCA_036770165.1 Actinomycetes bacterium
CCGCGCGCAGGGCCGCTGCGGAGCCCCGGCTCGACGCCGGCAGCTCGGAGTGAGCCAAGCCGACAGCTCCACGGCTGACCGCTCTGTTGCTGACCTCTGCGTGGTCGTCGGGGCGACCGGGACCATCGGCGGCGCCGTCGTCCGCCGGCTGACCGGCCGAGGCCTGCGGGTGCTCGCCGTGGCGCGGAGCGAGGACCAGCTCGGCGTACTCGCAGCCGAGCTGCCCGGCGTCACGGCGTGCGTCGCGGACATAGGCAGCAACGACTCTGTCGACGTCATCAAGGGCGCGCTCGACGGACCCGTACGGATGGCCGTGTTCGCGGCGGGGCTGCCCGTCCGCGGCTCCGTCGAGACCATCGACCCGTCCCTGCTCGCCGTGGGCGCGGACATCAAGATGGGCGGCCTGGTCCGGCTGGTCCATGCCGTACGAGACTCGTTGCGGCCGGGCTCGCGCATCGTGACGTTCGCGGGCTCGCTGGGCCTCGAGCCGAGGGCCGGCGAGGCGGGGCCGGGGGCCATCAACGCCGGCGTGTTCAACCTGATGCGGCAGCTGAGCCTGGTCTACGGACCCAAGGGGGTCACGACGCACACGATCAGCCCGGGGCCGGCCGACACCCCGCGGCTGCGGCGCATCGTCGAGGCGGTGGCGACCGAGCGAGGGCAGACCTTCGACGAGGTGTGGGCGTCGTACGTCGCCGAGAACTCCCTCGGCCGGCTGCCGACCGCCGACGAGGTCGCCTGGGGCGTCACCGTGCTGCTCGACCCGGAGGCCGACCTGATGCACGGCAGCGTGCTGTACCTCGATGCCGGCGGTCACCGCGGCATCCACTAGCCAGCTCCCCTCGACGCCCGCCCCGGCCTTCACCATATCCGTGAACGCCTGGACGCAATCGGGGGGGGGGGGGGGGGGGGGGGGGGGGGGGGGGGGGGGGGGGGGGGGGGGGGGTACGTCAGGGGCGGTGGCCGAGGCGGCGGCTGATGATGCGGGCGGCCTCCACGACCTGCTGGGTGTAGCGGCGCATCGTCGGACCCTGCATCCGGGTGTTCGCGCCGACGACGCTCACGGCGGCGATCACCCGCCCGTCGGCCCCGCGCAGGGGTGCGCCGACGGAGACGACGCCCTCGTGGCCCTCCTGCTCGTTGCTGGCCCAGCCGCGCGCGGCGACCCGGTCGAGCTCGGCCAGCAGCAGCGCGTGGTCGGTGATCGTCCGCTTCGTACGGGCCTCCAGCGAGACCCCGTCGAGCAGTGCCACGAGGTCGGGACGCGGGATCGAGGCCAGCAGCACCTTTCCCGAGCTGGTCCAGTGCGCCGGGAGGCGGTGGCCCACGGTACGGAAGATCGGCAGCAGGTGGTGGCTCTCGAGGCGCTCGACGTAGATGACCTCGAGCCCGTCGAGGACGGCCACGTGGACCATCTCGCCGGTGTTGTGGCGCAACGTCGTGAGAACCGGCAGCGCGGCCTGGTGCAGGTCGACGTGCTCGGTGACGTTGGTGCCGAGCTCGTACAGCGCGAGGCCGAGGCGGTAGCGGCCGGTGGCCTTGTCCTTCTCCAGCAACCGTTCCGCCGCGAGCGTCGCCACCAGCCGGTGGACCGTGCTCTTGCCCAGGCCGAGGCGCGCGGCCAGCTCGGTGACACCGAGATCCTGGTCGGCGCTCGAGAACGCGCGGAGCACGCGAGCGGCGTTGCGCACCGAGCCGAGCAGCGGGTCGCGCACGGCTGCAGCCTCGCCGGGCACGGTGGGGAGCGCCATGTCCGTACGGTACCGATCCTGTCCCGCTCCGCGGGACAGACCCATTGTGGCCCACGTCACACGGTCGTAACGTCGGGGCAACGTCGGGGCGTCGCCTCGGCTGCCCGCCACTACCCGCCAGCGAGGAGGCCGGGCTTGGCGCACATCGCGTGGTACGAGGACTTCGACCCGAACGAGATGGCCGGCCTCGGCGGCAAGAACGCCAGCCTGTGCACCATGACCGCCGCGGGCCTGCCCGTACCACCCGGGTTCGCCGTCACCGCGAACGCCTACCGGAGGGTCTTCGCCGACACCGGCGTCGACAGCCGGCTCGAGCTGCTCATGGAGACGGTCGACCCGACGAGCCCGGCGTCCGTCTCGAAGGCGGGCAGCGAGGCCCGCGGGATGATCCTCGACCTCCAGCTGCCGGGCTGGCTCTGCGAACCGTTGGTCGAGGCCTACGGCCGCCTCGGCGAGCGTTGCAATACCCCGGACGTACCCGTCGCCGTCCGCTCGAGCGCGACCTGCGAGGACCAGCCGGACGCGAGCTTCGCGGGGGAGCACGACACGTACCTGTGGGTGCGGGGGGCCGACGACGTCGTCAGCCACGTGCTCCGCTGCTGGGCCAGCCTGTTCACCGACCGCGCGATCACCTACCGCAGGCAGATGGGTTACCCCGACAGTGGCGCCGCGATGAGCGTCGGCATCCAGAAGATGGTGCTGCCGCGGGCCGCCGGGGTGGCCTTCACGCTCAACCCCCTCGACGGCGACCGTTCGCAGGTCGCCATCGACGCGAGCTGGGGCTTCGGCGAGGCCGTCGTCAGCGGCTCGGTGACGCCGGACAACTTCCTGGTCGACAAGGTGATGGGTGCGATCACCCGGCGCACGATCTCGCCCAAGACCATCGAGCACCGGCTCGGCGACGACGACCACGTCATCGAGGCCGAGGTCGAGCCGGAGCGCCGCGACTCGCCGTGCCTGACCGACGACGAGATCAAGTCCGTGGCCCAGCTGGCCCGCCGAGCCGAGAAGCACTACCGCTGCCCGCAGGACGTGGAGTGGGCGCTGGACGCCCAGCTGCCCGACGGCGACAACATCCTGCTGCTGCAGGCGCGACCGGAGACGGTGTGGAGCCGCAAGGTCCGCAAGTCCGCGACCGCCGGGCTCGACACCTACGCGAGCATCGTGCAGACGCTGCTCGACCCTGACCACCACGGCCGTGCGAGGGCGGCCGGCTAGCGAGCTCGACCCGTGCGACCCGTAGGCCCGCACCACCCGTACGACCCGTCGGCCGTCGTGGCCGCCGGCTCAGGCCAGTGGCGTCAGGAAGGACCACCCATGGCAGATCGGTTTCCCGGCCCGTTCGAGATGCCCACGCCTGAGGGCGCCGAGGGCTGGCGGGATCTGTACGCGTACTCGACCGTCTTCAGCGACGACCGTCGCGAGTACGAGGACTCGATGTTCTGGTTCATGGACGGCGTGCACACCCCCGAGGTGATCGAGCCCTGGGACGCGACCATCCTCGAGTTCGCGATCATCGCGCTGTCGCAGTACAACACCCGGCACTACATCATCCCGCCGGCGCTCGGCGTCGACATCCGCATCCTCAACGGGTACATGTACCTCTCCCCGGTCGGCGTGGCAGACCCCGAGGAGATCGGCTCGCGGGTCCCCGAGTTCATGGAGCGGGCCGGCTACTACTTCCAGAACTGGGACCGGCTGTACGAGGCCTGGCTGCCCAAGGTTCGCGCGCTCATCGAGGAGCTGGAGGCGGTCACGTTCACGCCCCTCCCGGACCGCGAGGACATGGCGGTCATCACCGAGGGTCGTGGGATCGGCAGCGGGTACCAGCTGCTCGCCAGCTACAACCGGCTCCTCGACCTGACCCTGAAGCTGTGGAACCACCACTTCGAGTTCCTGAACCTCGGCTACGCCGCCTACCTCGACTTCTTCGGCTTCTGCAAGGGGCTGTTCCCGAACATCCCCGACCAGGCCATCGCCAAGATGGTCGCCGGCGTCCACGTCGACCTGTTCCAGCCCGATGACGAGCTGAAGGCGCTCGCCACCCTCGCCGTCGAGCTCGGCGTCGACGCGCGGCTCGAGGAGGGAAGTGCGGCCGACGTCGTCGCCGCCTTCTCCGGGGACCCGGCCGGGCAGAAGTGGCTGGCCGCATGGGAGGCCGCCAAGCAGCCCTGGTTCAACTTCTCGGCCGGCAGCGGCTTCTACCACTCCGACAAGGTGTGGATGGAGAACCTCGACATCCCGATGGGGTTCATCCGCAGCTACGTGGACAAGGTCCGCCGCGGCGAGTCCCTCGAGCGACCCATCGAGGCCGTGTCCAGCGAGCGGGACCGCATCGTCACCGAGTACTCCGAGCTGATCGACTCCGACGAGGACCGCGAGGCGTTCGAGGGCAAGCTCGGCCTCGCTCGCACCGTCTTCCCGTACGTGGAGAACCACAACTTCTACGTCGAGCACTGGGGCCACTCGGTGATCTGGCGCAAGATGCGCGAGCTCGGCGGGATCCTGGCCAAGGAAGGGTTCTTCGGCGGGTCCGACGACATCTTCCTGCTGCGCCGTACCGAGGTGCCCGAGGCTCTCTTCGACCTCTACCACGGCTGGGCGGTCGGCAGCCCGTCTCGCGGGCCGGCCTACTGGCCCAAGGAGATCGAGCGCCGCCGCGGCATCATGAACGCGCTGCGCCAGTGGTCCGCGCCGCCGGCTCTGGGCGTACCGCCGGCGGTCATCACCGAGCCGTTCACGGTCATGCTGTGGGGCATCACGTCCGACAGCGTCCAGCAGTGGCTCGGCGGGGCGCCGGACGACGGCAGCCTGTCCGGCTTCGCGGCCTCGCCCGGCATCGCCGAGGGACCGGCCCGGGTGATCTTCAGCGCGGACGGCATCGCCGACCTGCAAGACGGCGAGATCCTCGTCGCCCCGCTCACTGCACCGTCGTGGGCACCGGTCTTCGGCAAGATCGCGGCGACCGTCACGGACGTCGGCGGGATCATGAGCCACGCCGCCATCGTCTGTCGTGAGTACGGCCTGCCCGCCGTCACGGGTACGGCCTTCGGCACCAAGACCATCAAGACCGGCCAGCGTCTCCGCGTCGACGGGAACACCGGCAAGGTCACGGTCCTCGACTAGAAGATCTCCCGGGAGACAGGCAGATGCTGACCGCTGAACAGAACGACGAGCTGACCGACTTCGCCCCTGGTACGCCCATGGGCGAGCTGCTCCGCCGGTACTGGTACCCCGTGGCCTTCACCCGGGAGCTCGAGGAGTTCCCGGTGAAGTCCACCCGTCTGCTGGGCGAGGACTTCGCGCTCTACAAGACGGCCAGCGGTCGCTACGGCATCGTGCCCGAGGCCTGCCCGCACCGCAGGGCATCGCTGGCGTACGGAATCGTCGAGTCCGACGGCATCAGGTGCCCGTACCACGGCTGGCTGTTCGGGATCGACGGCACCTGCCTCGAGCAGCCGGCCGAGCGGGAGGAGACCACCTTCCGCGACCGGGTGAGGGCGAAGGCCGGCAAGGCCCAGGAGCTCGGCGGCCTGGTCTGGGCGTACATCGGCCCCGACCCGGCCCCCGAGCTGCCGCGGTTCGACGTGTTCGTCATGGACGGCGTGCGGGACATCGGCTGGGCCGACCTTCCGTGCAACCTCATCCAGATCATGGAGAACGCCGTCGACCCGCACCACGTGGAGTTCCTGCACGGTCGGTACTTCGAGTTCATGGGGCGGCAGCAGGGTTTCGACGCACCGGCGTCGTTCGGCAAGAAGCACGTCAAGGTCGGCTTCGACGCGTTCGAGTGGGGCATCATCAAGAGGCGCGTCGTCGAAGGGGCCAGCGAGGAGGACGACGACTGGAAGGTCGGTCACCCGCTGGTGTTCCCGTACAACATGAGGGTCGGCGGCGCGAACATCGAGCAGATGCAGATCCGGGTTCCGATCGACAGGTACACGACGCGCTTCATGCTGTACTCCGTGCACGCGCCGGCCGGGATCGCGTACCCCGAGCAGGCCCAGGTCCCCGACTACAACATCCCGGTGTTCGACGAGAAGGGCCGGCACCGCACCGACTACGTCGAGGGCCAGGACATCATGGCCTGGGTCACGCAGGGCAAGATCACCGACCGCACCGTCGAGCACCTGGGCCGGTCGGACATCGGCGTGACGATGCTCCGGAAGATGTACAAGCAGCAGATGGCCGCGGTAGCCGCGGGCGAGGACCCGCTCGGTGTCATCCGCGACGTGCACGACCGCATCGACCTCCCGTGCGAGAAGAACAAGTTCCACGCCGGCGCCTCGTTCGCGCTCGACTTCATCGAGATGGCCTCGTCGCGGTTCAGCCCGCAGAAGGACGCGCTGAAGAAGCTGCACATCGAGGCGGCCGAGATCCGAGCGGCCGGGATCAGGGCGTGACCTCAGGTCCCGCGGGGACCAACGGCTCCGGGGCCGGGCTCGACGCCGGCAGGGGCTGGTTCCCGCTGGACGCTGCGCGGCACCGGGAGGACGCGCCGAAGTTCTGCCCGGCCTGCGCGAGCCCGCTGGCCATCGCGGACGGCGGCGCCGGTCTTGCCACCGAGTACTGGGTCGCCGCCGACCGCGTGTTCGTGTGCTTCTGCGGCGCCTGCGGCTGGAGCGGTGACATCGTCCTGTCGGCCCGCGTCGTCGGGCACGAGTCGGAGCACTGACGGGGGGGGCGGTGGGCACGGAAGCGGTGGGCACGGACGCGGCATCCGTGGCGGGGCAGTGGGCCGACTGCGTCGCCGACGGGTCCCTCGACGTGGGGCAGGTCGCGCGGCGCCTCGTCGCCGCTCGTACCGAGGGCCGGACGCTCTCGGCCACGCTCGTCGAGTCCGTCGGCCTCACTCTCGGCGACGCGTACCGGGTCCAGGACGAGGTCACCGCCCTGCGGCTCGCTCGTGGCGAGCGGGTCGTCGGCTGGAAGCTCGGCTACACCTCGCTCGCGATGCGGGAGCAGATGGGGATCAGCGAGCCCAACCTCGGCCCGCTGACCGATGCCATGCTGCTGCCGTCGGGGTCTGCGGTGCCGTCGACAGCGCTGCAGCCCCGCGTCGAGCCGGAGATCGGGCTGCGGCTGGCGCGCGACCTGTCGGGCCCCTGCTCCGCCGACGCCGCGCTCGCCGCGTGCGCCGAAGCGGTGGCCTGCCTCGAGGTCGTCGACTCCGTGTGGGCCGGGTACCGGTTCGCCCTCGAGGACAACACCGCCGACGGGTCGTCCGCCGCATGGGTGGTGGTGGGCGACCCGTTGCCGATGGACGATCTCGCCGCGCTCCAGGTCGAGCTGGCGGTGGACGGCGAGGCTGTGGCTACAGCGACGGGTGCCGCCGCCGGAGGGCATCCGGCCGTCGGGCTGGCCTGGCTGGCCGGCCAGCTCGCGCTGCGCGGCGGACGGGTGCGCGCCGGCGATCTCGTCATCACCGGGGGCCTGACCGCTGCCTACCCGCTGCTGCCCGCGGGGGAGATCACGGCCCGGTTCCGCTGGACCGTACCGGGCCCGGCCCGCCC